>NZ_ALEE01000791.1 GCF_000282995.1 Melaminivora alkalimesophila | reverse complement strand
GGCCCGCCTGCGGGTGCATGGCGACGAGCCGCTGCTGCTCCTCGCTCAGCGGCTCGCGCTGCAGCGCCAGGGCGTCCTGCAAGGCGGTCATGCCGATGTTCATGGTGAAGGCGGCGCGCACCAGGGCGGAGCGTTCGGCGGCGGGCAGCGCCAGCTCGTCCCCCAGGATCTGGCACAGCGCGGCGCAGACCAGGGCGTGCGCTGCGCTGTAGCCTGCGGTCGAGGTCGCCGCGAGCTGGAACATGAGGTACAGCGCCGCATCCACGTCCTGCGCGACCAGCTCGGCCAGCCAGGCCTCGCACTGGCGCACCTTGGCCGGGAAGGCCTGCACGTGTGCAGGGCGGGCCAGGAGGGTGGACAGCAGCGCCTCCAGATCCGACCATTGGCCGAGCAGGTCTTCGTACTCGATGTCCGGCGCATCGGCGCCGGAGGCGGGAGGGGGAAGGTTCATGGGCGACGGCGCGCGGCGCGGCAGTGCCAGGGCGCGGCTGCGCCCCGGCGGCTCAGTCGCGGAAGTTGTCGAAGCTCAGGGGCAGGTCGGCGATTTCCTTGCGGATCAGCGCCATGGCCGCCTGCAGGTCGTCGCGCTTGGCGCCGCTGATGCGCACCTTGCCGTCCTGGATGGCGGCCTGCAGCTTCATCTTGCTGTCCTTGATGAGCCGCTGGATCTTCTTGGCCTGCTCGGTGTCGATGCCGTTGCGCACGAGCACGAGCTGCTTGAGCTTGTCGCCGCCGATCTTCTGGGGCTTTTGCACATCGAGGAAGCGCACGTCCACGTTGCGGCGCGCGAGCTTGCCGCGCAGGATGTCCTCGACCTGCTGCAGCTGGAACTCGGCGTCGCCAAACAGGGTGATTTCCTTGTCGTTGAGCTCGACCGCGGCGGAGGTGCCCTTGAAGTCGAAGCGGGTGCCGATCTCCTTGGCGGCGTTGTCCACGGCGTTTCTCACTTCGACGAAGTTGGCTTCACAGACGGTATCGAAAGAAGGCATGACAGAACCTTGGGGCAAAGCGGATGGGGCCCGCAGGGCAGGGGAGCGGGTGCGACAATCCAGGGAATGTTAGTCGAGAAAAACGTCTCGCTTCAGGGGTGGAACACCTTCGGGATCGCGGCGCGGGCCCGGATGCTGGTGCGGATCCGCTCGGTCGCGGACCTGCAGCAGGTGCTCGCGCACGAGGCGCTGCGTCGCCAGCCGATGTTCGTGCTGGGCGGGGGGAGCAACATCGTGCTCACGGGGGATGTGCGCGCGCTGGTGTTGAAGGTGGAGATCAAGGGCCTGCGCCTGGCGGGCGAGACCGACCGCGCCTGGATCGTCGAGGCCGGAGCCGGCGAGGTCTGGCACGAGGTGGTGGCGCGCACGCTGGCCCAGGGGTGGCCGGGGCTGGAGAATCTGGCGCTGATCCCGGGCACCGTGGGGGCCGCGCCGGTACAGAACATCGGTGCCTACGGGGTGGAGCTGCAGGACCGCTTCCACTCCCTGTCGGCCGTCGACCTGGTGAGCGGCCAGCCTTTCGAGCTCGACGCTGCGCAGTGCGGCTTCGGTTACCGCGATTCCGTGTTCAAGCACCGCGCCCCGCAGCTCGCGGGCGGCGAGGGCAAGGCGCTGTCCGGGCGGGTCCTGGGGATGGGTCTGGCCGGGCGCGCGCTGATCACGCACGTGCGCTTCCTGCTGCCCAAGGCGTGGCGGCCCGAGCTGGGCTACCTGGAGCTGGAGCGCAAGCGCAGCGAGACGGGCATCGCCCATCCGACGGCGCAGCAGGTCTTCGAGTGGGTGTGCGCGATCCGCCGCGCCAAGCTGCCGGACCCGGCGGTGGTGGGCAACGCCGGCAGCTTCTTCAAGAACCCGACCGTGACGCCCGAGCAGTGCCGGGACATCATCGCGCGCGATCCGAAGGTGGTGCATTACCCGATGCCCGACGGGCGCTTCAAGCTGGCGGCCGGCTGGCTGATCGATGCCTGCGGATGGAAGGGCAAGACCGTGGGCAAGGCGGGGGTGTACGACCGGCAGGCGCTGGTGCTGGTCAACCGCGGGACACCCGAGGACAGTGTCACCGGCGGCGAAGTGATGAC
>NZ_ALEE01000790.1 GCF_000282995.1 Melaminivora alkalimesophila | reverse complement strand
CGGCGAAGTGATGACGCTCGCGCGCGCCATCCAGACCAGCGTCTATGAGCGCTTCGGGATCCGGCTGGAGCCGGAGCCTGTGGTGGTTTGAGGGCGGCCATCGGCGCCGCCGGGCGCCATAGGTAGTTTGCACAAGGGTTCTCCCCAGTGGCGGATCACAGCTTCGCGGGCACCATTGCTGCAGTGCAGCAAAACGCTGCGTCCCTGCTCCTTCCTGCTCCGCGATGCCTTCCCTCCCCCTTCTCACCCGCCGCCGTTGGGCCTGGCTGTGCGCCGTGGCCCCGGGCCTGGCCATGGGCGCAGGGCCGGCGGCACCTGTGGCGGCAAAAGGGGAGGACGAACGGATCCGCATCGCCGTCGGCGCGCGCTCCACGCTCTACCACCTGCCGCTGCTGGTGGCCGAAGGCCTGGGCCTGTTCCAGGCCGAGGGGCTGCAGGTGGAGATCCTGGACCATGCAGGCGGTTCGCTGGCGGTGCAGGCGCTCGCCAGTGGCGCCGCCGACGTGTGCTGCGGCGCCTACGAGCACGTGGTGCGCCACCAGCTGCACGGCCGGGATTGGCGCAGCCTGGTGGTGCTGGCGCGCACCCCGCAGGTGGCGCTGGTGGCGCACCCTCGCCATGGCAGCGGCGCTGCACTGGCCCGCCTGCCCGGCCTGCGGGTGGGCGTCACGGCGCCAGGCTCGTCTACGCACTACCTGGCGAGCCTGTGGCTGCGCGAGGCGGGCGTGTCCCTGGCGCGGGCGCAGTTCGTGGCGGTCGGCAACGGGTCGGCGGCGGTCGAGGCGCTGCGCTCCGCAAGGGTGCATGCGGTGTGCCATGCGGACCCGGTGCTGACGCTGTTGGAGCAGCGCGCTGGGGCGCGCGTGCTGGCGGATGCGCGTTCGCTGAAGGACTCTGAACAGCTCTATGGCGGACCGATGCCCGGGGGCTGCCTGTTCGCCCCGCAAGGGTTCGTGCAGCGGCGCCCGCAGCAAACCCAGGCCCTGGTCCAGGCGATGGTCGCTGCGCTGCGCTGGCTGCAGACCGCCAGCCCTGCAGACCTCGCGCGCGTCGTGCCCAAGGGTTACCTGCTGGGCGACCGCAGCGCCTACCTGATGGCCTTCGAGAAGGTGCGCGAGACGCTGTCGCCCGATGGCGTGATGCCCGCCGAGGGGCCTGCCACGGCCCTGCGCACGGTGGTGCGTGGCGAGTCAATGACACAGCCGCCGCGCGTGCTGCTGGAGAAGACCTTCAGCAACAGCTGGGCGCTGCGCGCCCGCCAGCG
>NZ_ALEE01000789.1 GCF_000282995.1 Melaminivora alkalimesophila | reverse complement strand
GCCCCCGCCAGCGGCTCGAACGGGTCTGAGCACGCCGCCGGGGGCATGGGTCAGGGCCGGCGGGCCGACACCCGCGTCTTGGCGGAAGTGCGCGTGGGCGCCGAAGCACTGCGTGCCGGCGTGCGCGTGGCCTTGGCGGCACGCGCGGGCGCAGCGGCGCGCGCCACCGGTTGCTTGGCGTTGGTGCGGGCAAGCGATGTGGGCGCCAGGCGCACCGGCAAGTACATGGTCACGGCTTCCCCGGGCTTGAAGCGGCCCGAGGGCTTGACGTCGTTCCAGTCGGCCACGTCGGCGGCGCTGACCTGGTAGCGGCGTGCGATGGCGGCCACGGTCTCGCCGCGCTTGGCCGCGCGCACGGTGGTGCGGCGCGTGACAATCTCCGGCGCGAAGGCGATCTGGCCATTGTCGGCGAGGTGGCTGGACACGTCCTGGCGCGTGGTGGCGGCGCGCGGCACCATCAGCGCCGAGCCGGCCTTGATCATCATGCGCGGCGGGATGCCGTTGACCTGGCGCAGGTCGGCCTCGCTCATGCCGGTGCGCTGGGCAGCGGCGGCGACGGACATGGTGCTCGGCACCGTCCACACGGTCCAGCTGGCGTACTGGCCTTCGCTGTAGGCCTCCAGGTTGCGCCGAAAGACCTGGGCGTTGTCCCAGGGCAGGAGGATGCGCGGCATCCCGGCGGCAAGGATCACGGGGCGGTGCAGCGAGGGATTGAGCGCGCGGAAGTCTTCCTCGCGGATGCCCGCCAGGCTCGCGACCAGCGAGACATCGATGTCGCGCGTGATCTCCACGCTCTGGAAGTAGGGATGGTTCAGGATCAGCGGCAGCTCGACGCCAAAGCGCTCCGGGTCGGCGACGATGTTCTTGACGGCCTGCAGCTTCGGGACGTACATGCGCGTCTCGCCGGGCATGCTGAGGTCGGCGTAGCCGGTCGGCAGGCCCTGCTTCTCGTTGCGCGCGATGGCGCGCGAGACGCTGCCCTCGCCCCAGTTGTAGGCTGCCAGCGCCAGGTGCCAGTCGCCGAACATGCCGTAGAGCTTTTGCAGGTAGTCGAGCGCCGCGCGCGTGGAGGCGAGCACGTCGCGCCGGTCGTCGCGAAAGGCGTTCTGCTTCAGGTCGAAGTAGGTGCCGGTGGCGGGCATGAACTGCCACATGCCCGCGGCCTTGGCGCTGGAGACCGCCTGCGGGTTGAAGGCGCTCTCGATGTAGGGCAGCAGCGCGAGCTCCGTCGGCATGTTGCGCCGCTCCAGTTCCTCGACGATGTGGAACAGGTACTTGCGCGAACGCTCGGTCATGCGCTGCATGTAGTCGGGGCGGCTGGCATACCACTGCTCGCGGTCACGCACCAGCTCGCTGTCGAAGTCGGGCATGGCAAAGCCGCGGCGGATGCGGTCCCACAGGTCGGCCGGGGCGTCGATGCCCGCCACGGTGTGGCTGCTGGCGGTGCCGGGGGTGATGGGGCGCAAGGGCCCGGCGGGGTAGAGCGGGGAATGGCCCTCGCCCTGGGCCGCGGTGGCGCTGGGCGCCTCGGGGTTGGCGGTGGTGGCGCAGCCGGCCAGCC
>NZ_ALEE01000788.1 GCF_000282995.1 Melaminivora alkalimesophila | reverse complement strand
CAGCCGGCCAGCCACAGCAGGCTGGCGAGCATCAGCAGATGCAGGAATCTGGTCATCGGAATTCGTCTTTCCATCGGCGCAGGGCGGCGAACACCTGGACCGGCGAGGCCGGATCCACGCTCGGGTCGAAACGCCGTGCAGATTGCGCGACCGCGCTCTCGCGGGTGCGCAGGAAGGGGTTGATGCGGCGCTCCAGCGCCAGGCGCGAGGGCAGCGTCGGCAGGCCCTGGCGGCGCAGCCGCTCGCATTCGGCCGCGTGCGCCGCCAGTTCGGTATTCTCGGGCTCGACGGCGCGGGCGAAACGCAGGTTGGACAGGGTGTACTCGTGGGCGCAGCACACCCGGGTATCGGGGTCGAGCCCCGCCAAGCGATCGAGCGAGGCCAGCATCTGCCCGGGCGTGCCCTCGAACAGCCGGCCGCAACCGGCCGAGAACAGGGTGTCGCCGCAGAACAGCAGCGGGCCACCTTCGGCAGCAGGGGCGTAATAAGCGATGTGGCCGGCCGTATGGCCCGGTACATCGAGAACCTGGAATTCGAGGCCGAGCACGCGCACGCTGTCGCCCTGGGAGACGCGCACCACGGGTTCCGGAACCGTCTCGCGCGCCGGACCGTAGACGGTGGCGCCGGTGGCCGCGCGCAGCTCGGCGACGCCGCCAGTGTGATCGCCATGGTGGTGCGTGACTAGAATCGCCTCCAGCGGCAGCTTCGACGCGCCCAGCGCGGCCAACACAGGCGCTGCATCGCCCGGATCCACCACGACGGCACCCCGGGCGCCTTCGAGCATCCAGATGTAGTTGTCGGCGAAGGCGGGCAGCGGCAGCAACTTCATGAACGGCGCGATTATAGGTTTGCACCAATGGTTCGACACCCCCCCCGGGCGGCATTTGCTGGCCTGGGTGCAGGCGCGGCACGACGAGCTGGTGGCGGATCTCTTTGGTTTCCATGCGCTGCAGCTCGGGCTGCCGTGGCTGGACGGCCTGCGCAGCAACCGCATGCCGCACCGCTGGGTGGCGCTGGGCGAGGCCGAGGGCCAGAGTTTTCTTTCCGGGGTCGAGCAGGTGCCGGCGCCGGGCCTGCTGGCCGAGCCGGTGGCGCTGCCCTTTGCCGAGGCGAGCATCGACCTGGTGCTGATGCCGCACACGCTCGAGCTGAGCCACGATCCGCACGCGGCGCTGCGCGAGGTGCAGCGCGTGCTGGTGCCCGAGGGGCGGGTGGTGATCACGGGGCTCAACCCCTGGAGCCTGTGGGGGTTGCGCCAGCGGCGCGCGCGCCTGTACCAGAGTCTGGGCGCGGGTGGGCAGCTTTATCTGCCGGAGGCGGGGGAATTCATCTCGCCGGGGCGGCTGCGGGACTGGCTGCAGCTGCTGGACTTCGAGCTCGAGAGCGTGAGCTATGGGTGCTTTCGCCCCGCGGTGGCGAGCGCGCGCTGGCTGGAGCATTGGGAATGGATGGATGGGCTCGGCGCGCGCTGGTGGCCGGCCCTCGGGGCGGCGTACATCACCGTCGCGGTCAAGCGTGTGCACGGCATGCGCCTGCTCGAGCCGGCATGGCGCAGCACACCTGCGGCCGTGGCGGCGCCGGCGCAGGTGGCGCAACGCCGCGCGCGTCCCCCAACAACGGATTTTTCTGGAGAGTCTTCTTGAGTGTTCTGACCGAGGTGGTGATCTACACCGATGGCGCCTGCAAGGGCAACCCGGGCCCGGGGGGGTGGGGCGTGCTGCTGCGCGCGGGCGAGCTGGAAAAGGAGCTGTTCGGCGGCGAGCTGGGCACCACCAACAACCGCATGGAGCTGATGGCGGTGATCCAGGCACTGTCGGCGCTCAAGCGCCCGTGCCGGGTCCAGCTGTACCTGGACAGCCAGTACGTGCGCCAGGGGATCACGTCCTGGATCCATGGCTGGAAGAAAAAGGGTTGGCGCACCGCTGCGGGCCAGCCGGTGAAGAACGCCGAACTGTGGCGGCGCCTGGACGAACTGGCGCACGGCGCCGGCCACCAGATCGAGTGGCACTGGGTGCGTGGCCACGCGGGCGACCCGGGCAACGAGCGCGCCGACGCGCTCGCCAA
>NZ_ALEE01000787.1 GCF_000282995.1 Melaminivora alkalimesophila | reverse complement strand
GTCGAGGGCGTGCTCGGCATCGACGAAGGCGCACTGGCCGCCTAGGTGCGCAGCCGCGCCAGGGCGTCCTGCAGCTGCTGGGCGCTCTCGGGGCGCACCACCCGGGCGACTTCCTGACCGTCCTGCAGGAACACCAGCGTCGGCCAGAGCTTGACGCGGTAGCTGCGCCCCAGGGGGCGGCCGGGACCGTCTTCCACCTTGATGTGCTCGACCTGCGGCTGGTCTTCCAGAAGCTGCTCGATCAGCGGCTGGGCGCGCTGGCAATGGCCGCACCAGGCGGTGCCGAATTCCAGCACGGCGGCGCCGCGCAGCGCGTCCACGGCGTCGCGCGTCGGCGGGGTTTCGAGGTGGGTGGCGGTGTAGGGCATGAGGACTCCTGGAGAGCGGGTGGGAGCGATTGCGGGCCAGCTTAGCAGGCGCCCGTGCCGGGCGGCGTCAGCGGCGTGGCCGTGCGCTTACCGGCGCGGGTTGGTGCAGGGCCTGCAGCTCCCCGGGCGTGTTGGCGTTGGCGAAGGCGCGCGGGTCGTCCTGCGGTTGGTCGAAGGCGGCGATGGCGCAGCCGTACCGGCGGCTCCACTGCTGCACACGCCGCCCGCCAGAACGCAGGAACCGCTCCAGCTCCCCCTGCAGCCGCACGTGCATCAGGCAGAAGACCGGTTGCGTGCGCAGCGGCGCCGTGCCGCCCTCCAGCGCGTCGGGGTCGGGCGCGGCCGCCATGGCCAGTGGCGCACCGGCCTCGGTGGCGGCGGC
>NZ_ALEE01000786.1 GCF_000282995.1 Melaminivora alkalimesophila | reverse complement strand
GGCGGCGGCGGCCAGCCGGATCGCCAGGTCCGCCGGAAAGAGTGGGCTGTCGCAGGGCAGGGTGAGCAACCAGGGTGTGCTGCAGTGCATCAGCCCGGCAAGGAAGCCGGCGAGCGGGCCTGGCTGGCCGGGCTCCGTGTCGGGCCACACCGGGAAACCCCAGGCGCGGTAGGTCTCGAGGTGGCGATTGGCGTTCAGCGCCACCGTCGCCACCTGCGGCGCGATGCGGCGCGCAGCGTGCAGCGCCAGGGGGGTGTCGCCAAACGGCACCAGGCCCTTGTCCACGCCGCCCATGCGCGTGCCGCGTCCGCCGGCGAGCACGAGGGCGGTGATGTCGCGCTGCTCGATCATCGGGCCGGGGCGCTTCAGCCGCCGATGTAGCTCATCTCGATGCGGCGGGCGCCCCCGGAGGCGTCCGGAGGCAGGGCGGCCCGCAGTTCGGAATAGCGGTCGCTGCGCTGGCGCCAGATGCCGGCGATGGCCTCGGACAGCTGGGCGTCGCTGGCCCCGCCGCGCAGCAGGGTGCGCAGGTCCCACCCCTGCGTGGCAAACAGGCACAGGTACATCCGCCCTTCGGTCGACAACCGCGCGCGGTTGCAGTCGCCGCAAAACGCCTGGGTGACGCTGCTGATCACGCCGACTTCGCCCAGGCGCGGGTCGTGGCGGGCGTCGGCGCCCGCGTAGCCCCAGCGCCTGGCCGTCTCGCCCGGGGCCGTGGCGGCCAGCGGCACCAGCGGCAATTCGGACTGCAGCCGCGCGATCACCTCGGAAGATGGCACCACCTCGTCCATGCGCCAGCCGTTGGTCGCGCCCACGTCCATGTATTCGATGAAGCGCAGCGTGATGCCGGTGCCGCGGAAGCGTCGCGCCATGGGAAGGATCTCCTGGTCGTTGGTGCCGCGCTTGACGACCATGTTGACCTTGATGTGGGACAGGCCGGCAGCCTGCGCCGCGTCGATCCCCGCGAGCACGCTGGCCACGGGAAAGTCCATGTCGTTCATGCGCCGGAACACCTCGTCTTGCAGGCTGTCCAGGCTGACCGTGACGCGCGCGAGGCCCGCCTCTTTGAGGGCACGCGCCTTGCGCGCCAGCAGCGAACCGTTGGTGGTGAGCGTCACTTCCGGCGGCCGGCCGTCCACCGTGCGCAACGCAACCAGTTGCTCCACCAGCCGCTCCAGGTCCTTGCGCAGCAGCGGCTCGCCACCCGTCAGGCGGATCTTGCGCACCCCATGCGCCATGAAGAGCCGCGCCACGCGCGTGATCTCCTCGAAGCTCAGGAGGTCGGCGTGCGGCAGGTAGCGGTAGTTCTTGTCGAACACCTCCTTGGGCATGCAATAGCTGCAGCGGAAGTTGCAGCGGTCGGTGACGCTGATGCGCAGGTCGCGCAGCGGGCGCGAACGCGTGTCCAGCAGCCGGCCCGTGGCAGGGCCGCACTCGGCTTCGGCCGGCACGGCAGGAAGGAGGGCCCTGGTGCGCTGGTCCACCAGGGGGATGACGCGTTCAGCCATGGGCAAATTGTGCCCCATGGCCCTGCGGGATGCGCGCCGCAGGGTTTTGCTCGACGAAGCGCGCCTCGCCTGTGCCAGCGTGGCCGTCCTGCCCGCTGCGCCATCCATCGCCAACCCCAGGAGGTCTTCCCCATGAACAAGCCCTTGACCGCCGAAGTGCTGCGCGCACCCGCCGACGCCTACCGTACGCACGAGGTCTACAACCAGGCCCAGCCAGCCGCCGGCTTCAACGCCTTCACGGGCGACGCCGTGCTGCGCGCCGCGATCGGGCGCGAGACGCCATGGGCCGAGGCGCGCTGCCAGGCGCTGGGCGCCCTGGCCGGCGACGAGGCTGTGCAGGAGCTGGCGCGCCTGGCGAACCGCCATGACCCCGAATTCCGATCGCACGACCGCTTCGGCCACCGCATCGACTGGGTGGAGTTCCACCCGAGCTGGCACGAGCTCATGTCCCTCGCGTGGCGGCACGAGGTGCCGAATCTCGCGTGGCGCACCACGGAGCGCGGCGGCCACTATGCGCGCGCCGTCCTGTCCTACCTCTGGAATCAAGTGGAGCAGGGCACTGCCTGCCCGACGGGCATGGCCTACGCCTCCTATGCCGGCTTCAAGGCCGAGCCGGCGCTGGCCATCTGGAAGGAAAAATCCCTCGGCACGCGCTACGAATTCAGCCGCCGCGAGGTGGCCGACAAGCCTTCGGTGGTGATCGGCCACGCCATGACGGAATACGGCACCCTGGGCACCGCAGCCGCGACACCGGC
>NZ_ALEE01000785.1 GCF_000282995.1 Melaminivora alkalimesophila | reverse complement strand
CCGCGACACCGGCTGCCGCCCAGGCGATCGTGCGGCGCGCCTCGGTGTTCCACTGAGGCGGGTTCCTGCGGCGCCGCCTGCGGTCGGCCGGGCGGCGGCCTTCGGGCCGCCTCAGTGGGCCGGCTGCTCCTGCTCGTCCTCCTGCCCGCACGGCTCGGGCTTGCGTTCGGCAGGGCGGTAGAACTGCGGGTAGTGCTCGCGCACCCCTTCGCCCGAGAGCGCCCAGCCGGTGCACTGGTCCAGATGGCGGGGCAGCACATCCGGCGGTGACCGGAATGCGCCCTGCACGCTCTGGAAGGCGGCCGTCGCCAGGTTGAACAGCAGCTCGCGCAGGTGCGTGCAGCCGGCCACGCCGCCGAGCCGCTCCTGGATTGCCTGGCGCCAGCCGCGCGCCATGCTGCAGCCGACCATCGCCTGCAGCCCCCGCTCGGCCTCGGTGCAGCCGCCCAGCGGATGGGCGTCCATGGACGAGGCGATGGCACGCACCACCAGCTGCGTGTCGACGGTCACGCGCAGCCACATGTGGTGGATGGGCGCGCCCGGGGCGATCTCGGCACCGCGCTCGGTCAGCGACGGCACGGGCGTGGTCTTGCTGTCGTGCAGCTCGCCCTCGATGTCCCACAGGCCGTCATCGCGTTCGAATCCCTGGTAATGGACGCGGCGGATGTGGCGGGCAATGCGGGGGACAGGCGGTGGCAGCGGCATCGACAGGGAAACGGAAACCAGATACGGAAAGAAGGAAGGACAGCCGGCCTCAGCCGTGGCGGATGGCGACGGTCTTGAGCGTGGTGAAGCCGTACAGCGCCTCGAAGCCCTTCTCGCGACCGTGGCCGCTGGACTTGACGCCGCCAAACGGCAGCTCCACGCCGCCGGCCGCTCCGTAGTTGTTGATGAAGACCTGGCCCGAGGCGAGCCGCCGCGCCATGCGCAGCTGGCGTGCGCCGTCGCGCGTCCAGACGCCGGCGACCAGGCCGTAGCGCGTGCCGTTGGCCAGTTGCACGGCCTGCTCCTCGTCGTCGAAGGGCATGGCGGCGAGCACCGGGCCGAAGACTTCCTTCTGCGCCAGTCGATGCTGCGGCGGCACATCGCGCAGCAGGGCCGGTGCCTGGTAGAAGCCCGTCTCGGGCGCCTCGTCCACCACCGTTCCCTGCGCCACCAGCGGGATGCCGGCGACCTGGGCGTCCGAGAGGAAATCCCAGACGCGCTGCTGCTGGCTCTGGCGGATGAGCGGGCCGAGGTCCAGGTCCATCGCGGCCGGCCCCACGCGCAACGCTTCGAAGGCACGGCCCAGGCGCTCGAGCAGCGGCTCGTAGATCATGGCATCGATCAGCACGCGCGAGCCGGCCGAGCAGGTCTGGCCGGCGTTCTGGATGATGGCGCCCACGATGGCCGGCACGGCCGCGTCCAGATCGGCGTCGGCAAAGACGATCTGCGGGCTCTTGCCGCCCAGCTCCAGCGTCACCGGGCAATGGCGCTCGGCGGCGGCCTGCTGGATCAGCGTGCCGATCTTCGGGCTGCCGGTGAAGCTGATGTGCTGGATGCCCGGGTGGCGCGCCAGCGCGTCGCCCACTTCGTGGCCGTAGCCGGTGACGATGTTCAGTGCCCCCGCCGGGAAGCCCACTTCGGTGGCGAGCTGCGCCACGCGCAGCAGCGACAGGCAGGCGTCCTCGGCGGGCTTGACCACGCAGACGTTGCCCGCGGCAAGTGCCGCGCCCACGCAGCGCCCGAAGATCTGCATGGGGTAGTTCCAGGGCACGATGTGGCCCGTCACGCCGTGCGGCTCGCGCCAGGTCAGCACGCTGAAGCCGTCGGTGTAGGGGATGGTCTCGCCGTGCAGCTTGTCGCAGGCGCCGGCGTAGAACTCGAAATAGCGCGCCAGCGCCAGCGCGTCCGCCCGTGCCTGGCGGGTGGGCTTGCCGCAGTCGCGCTGCTCGATGGCGGCGAGTTCCTCGGCGTGTTCGCTGATCTTCTGCGACAGCCGCTGCAGCAGCCGGCCGCGTTCGACCGGCGCCATGCGGCTCCAGACGCTGTCGAAACACTGGCGCGCCGCGTGCACGGCCGCGTCGATGTCCTCGGGCGTGCCGCGCTGGATTTCATCAAAGGGCTGGCCGTCGGAGGGGTCGAGCACGGCGATGGTGCGCCCCGAGCTCGAGGCCACGTCGGCATTGGCGATGTGGTGAAGCTGCATGGGGGCGATTGTGCGGCAGCCGCGCCGGTCGCGCGCGTCGCGCAGGTGGCTGCGCCTAGAATCCTGGGCCGCGCCGCCCGCGTGCGCGCTCCGTTTCCATTCATCCAACGCCAACGACCATGTCCCTCAACAACGTCCCGCCCGGCTCCAAGCTGCCCGAAACCTTCAACGTCGTGATCGAGATCCCCGCCGAGGCCGATCCCATCAAGTACGAAGTGGACAAGGACTCGGGCGCGGTCTTCGTGGACCGCTTCCTCAGCGTCTCCATGCGCTACCCTTGCAACTACGGCTACGTGCCGCAGACGCTCTCGGGCGACGGCGACCCGGTAGACGTGCTGGTGCTGACCCCCTACCCGTTGCTGCCCGGCGTGGTCGTGCCCTGCCGCGCGCTCGGCATGCTGAAGATGGAGGACGAGGCCGGTGTGGACGGCAAGGTCCTGGCCGTGCCCACCGTGAAGATCCTCAAGGCCTACGAGCACTTGAAGAGCGTGGACGATGTGAACCCCGCGCTGCTCAAGTCGATCACCCACTTCTTCGAGCACTACAAGGACCTGGAAGAAGGCAAGTGGGTGAAGGTGCTGGGCTGGGAAGGCATCGAGGCGGCACACAAGGAAATCGCCGACGGCGCTGCCCAGCACCAGGCCCAGGGCTGAGTCCGGCCCGGCAGGGTCGGGAGATTCTCCCTGCACGCGACGGCAGGCAATGCACGCCCCCGCGCCACGGAGATTGTTAACACAAGTAACGCGGGCTGCTATGCTGCCGGCTGACGCAAGCGAATGCAGGAGACCCCGACCCCATGACCCCCTCCTTTTCCCGACGCGCCCCGACCGCCGGGGCCGCCAGTGCCGCGGCCGAGTACCTGACCTTCCGCCTGGGCGAGGAGGAATACGGTATCGACATCCTGCGCGTGCAGGAAATCCGCTCCTATGAGCAGCCGACGCGCATGGCGCATGCGCCGGAATTCATCAAGGGGGTGATCGACCTGCGCGGCGTGATTGTGCCCATCGTGGACCTGCGTCTCAAGCTCGGCTGCCCGGCCGAGTACACGCCGTTCACGGTGGTCATCATCCTGAACGTCGCCGGGACGGTGCTGGGCGCGGTGGTGGATGCGGTGGCCGACGTGGTGGCGCTGCCGGCCGATGCCATCAAGCCGGCGCCGCAGTTCCAGGGGCCGATGGACGCTTCCTTCGTGCGCGGCATTGCGACCACCGGCGAGCGGATGCTGATCGTCGTCGACATCGAGTCGCTGCTCAGCAGCGCGGAAATGGGCCTGGTGCGCTCGGTGGCGAACGCCTGACCCCGAGGCTGCCGCGGCGGCACTCAGCCCGTGCGGCGAAAGGGGCTGCGCGCGTGCAGCTCCTGCAGGTAGTGCTCGACCCCGGCGCCCTCGCGCTCCAGGTAGCGCTCCACCGCATCGGCGAACGCGGGATGGGCGAGCCAGTGCGCACTCGTCGCCTGCACCGGCAGCAGGGCACGCGCCATCTTGTGCTCGCCCTGCGCGCCGCCCTCGAAGCGCTGCACGCCCTGGGCGATGCACCACTGCAGCGGCTGGTAGTAGCAGGCCTCGAAATGCAGGCAGTCCACCCGCTCGAGGGCACCCCAGTAGCGGCCGTAGGCGACGCGTGGCGCGCCGCCCGGTGGCCCTTCCAGGCCGATCAGGCTGCTGGCGATCGGCCGGCCCCCCCGCTCGGCAATGAACAGCAGCCAGGCTTCGGGCATGTGTTCCGCCATGCGGGCGAAGAAGTCGCGCGTCAGGTAGGGGGCGTTGCCGTGCTCCAGGTAGGTGCGCTCGTAACAGCGGTAGAAGAAGTCCCAGTCGGCCGCGCCGATGGCACGGCCGTGCAGCGCGCGAAAACCCACGCCGGCGGCCTGCACCCGGCGGCGCTCTTGGCGAATTTTCTTGCGCTTGTCCTGCGCCAGGCTGGACAGGAATTCCTCGAAGTCGCTGAAGGGCGCGCCGTGATCCGGGTGCGCGTTGTGCCAGTGGAACTGCACCGTGTGGCGCAGCAACAGGCCGGCCGCGCGCGCGGCCGCCACGTCTTGCGGGGCTCCGAACAGCAGGTGCAGCGAGGACAGTTCCTGATCTCCTGCCCACTCGATCAGCGCCTGGAGCAGGGTGAGGCGCGCTGCATCGTCGGTGGCCAGCAGGCGCGTGCCCGGCACCGGTGTGAAGGGCACCGCCAGCACCGCCTTGGGGTAGTAGGCCAGGCCGTGGCGCGCGTAGGCATCGGCCCAGGCCCAGTCGAAAACGTATTCGCCGCGCGAGTGCGATTTCAGGTAGAGGGCGCAGGCCGCGCGCAGGGCGCCGCCCTGCCGCAGCAGGGCGTACACCGGCACCCAGCCGGTGCGCGGCGTGGCGCTGCCGCTGGCCTGCAGCGCCGCGAGGTAGGCGTGGCGCATGAAGGGGGTGGGCTGGGGCTGGGCCGCCAGCAGCGCGTCCCACGCGGCGGCGTCGAGTTCGCCGGCGTCGCCGCCGATGTGCAGCTCCCAGGGGAGCGGGTTGGAGGGCATCAGGCTCATGGCAAAGGGCAGCTTCCCGCCCGCGGCCGACGCCAGGGCAGGCCGGGGCTTGCGCTTGCATCATAGGGGAAGGCCGCAGCGGCCGGGCATGGCCCCGCGGTGCCCTGGGAAGGGGAGCCGGCTGCGCCTGCCCAATAAACAGGCAGTCCGGGGGAAAGCCTTGGAAGTCAAGCACTTGCGCCCCCAATACAGCGCCGTCAGCAAGTTGTCCACAGGACTGTCCAGAGCCGCCGGGGATAAGCCCACGGGCGGGCGCATAATCGAATGCATCCTTGCCCTGCGCGCCGTCCATGTCCTTGTCCATCTGCATCGCCCAGCTTGCGCTGGCCACGGGAGATGTTCCCGGAAACACCCAGAAGCTGCTCGCCGCCGCGCGGCAGGCACACGCGGACGGCGCGCACGTGCTGCTCGCGCCCGAGCTGGCGCTGTGCGGGCCGGCGCCCCGCGACTTGTTGCTGCGCCCGGCCTTTCTCGCCGCCTGCGGCCAGGCGCTGGCGCAGCTGGCCGCGGCAACGGCCGACCTGCCGGGGCTGGTGCTGGTGCTGGGCCACCCGGCGCCGGCCCCTGCGGCAGAGGCCAAGGGCGGCGCCCTGGGAGCGGCCCCTTGCCTGAATGCGGCAAGCGTGCTGCGCGCCGGCCGCATCGAGCAAACCTGCGCCAAGCGCGGGCTGTCGAGCCAGGGCGTGTGGGACGAGCCGCGCTATTTCCGGCCGCCTGCCGACGCCGGCGAGGCCTGCGTGTTCGAGGCAGAGGGTGTACGACTGGCGGTCCTGGTGGGCGCGGATGCGTCGCACCCAGACCCGCTGCGCCAGGCGGCCCAGGCAGGGGCCCGGGCGGTGTTGGTCCCGGCGGCCGTGCCCTTCTACCAAGGCGCGCCGGTCGAGCGCGAGCAGACGCTGGCCCAGCTCGCCGCCGGCGCCGGCCTGGCCTTGCTGTGCGCCCAGCCGGTGGGTGGGCAGGACGAGCTGGTATTCGATGGCCACTCTCTCGCCGTGGACGGACAGGGCCGCACGGTGCTGCGTGCCGCAGGTTTCCGGGAAGATCGGCCTGTCGTGCGCCTGGACCCTGCCGATGGGACGGCGGCGCTGGCCGCAGCGGCGCCCGTGGGGCCCTGGATGGATCCGCAGGAGGCGCTGTGGCGTGCGCTGGTGCTGGCCGTGCGCGACTACGTGGAAAAGAACCGCTTTCCCGGCGTGCTGCTCGGCCTGTCGGGTGGCATGGATTCGGCGCTCGTGCTGGCGATCGCCGTCGATGCCCTCGGCCCGGAGCGTGTGCGCACGGTGATGATGCCCTCGCGCTACACCGCCGACATCAGCCGCAGCGATGCCCAGGACATGGCGCAGCGCCTGGGCGTGCGCTACGACGTGATCGCGATCGGCCCCCTGTTCGATGCCTTCAGGGCGGCGCTGGCGCCGCAGTTCGCGGGCCTGCCGGAAGACACGACCGAGGAGAACCTGCAGGCGCGCAGCCGCGGCACGCTGCTCATGGCCCTGTCGAACAAGCTGGGCCACGTGGTGCTGACCACCGGCAACAAGAGCGAGCTGGCGACGGGCTACTGCACGCTGTACGGCGACATGGCGGGCGGCTTTGCCGTGCTCATGGACCTGCCCAAGACCCAGGTCTATGCGCTGGCGCGCTGGCGCAATGCACACGACCCCTTCGGGGTCGGCGCCAACCCCATCCCCGAGCGCATCATCACCCGCCCCCCGAGCGCCGAGCTGCGCGAGGACCAGACCGACCAGGACAGCCTGCCGCCCTACGAGGTGCTGGACGCCGTGATCGAGCGCTACATGGAGCGCAACCAGTCGGTCGAGGACATCGTCCGGGCCGGCTTCGAGCGCGCGGTGGTGCAGCGCGTGGTGCGCCTGATCCAGACCAATGAATACAAGCGCCACCAGGCGCCGGTGGGCCCGCGCCTGACGCGCCGCGCCTTCGGCAGCGATTGGCGCATGCCCCTTACCCATCCGTTCCGCGACTGACCGGGCGCGGGCCGACCCAGGAGTTTTCCATGCACATGATCACCGCCGTCATCAAGCCCTTCAAGCTCGAGGAGGTGCGCGAGGCCCTGGCCGAGTGCGGCGTGACGGGCCTGACGGTGACCGAGGTCAAGGGCTTCGGGCGCCAGAAGGGCCACACCGAGCTCTACCGCGGCGCCGAATACGTGGTGGATTTCCTGCCCAAGGTGAAGATCGAGGTGGTGGTGCGTGCGGCCGATGTGGAGCGCTGCGTGGACGCCATCGTCGCGGCGGCGCGCAGCGGCAAGATCGGCGACGGCAAGATCTTCGTCACGCCGGTCGAGCGGGTGGTGCGCATCCGTACCGGCGAACTGGACGACGCGGCCATCTGAAGGCCGCCCGCCCCGCGCCGAAGCTGCTCAGATCACGCTGCGCAGCGGCTGGCGCACGCCCTGGCGCACACCGGCTTCCTCGACCAGCGCCTGCAGCAGGGGCTCCACCTCGCTGCCCGTGCGGATCAGGCCCATCTGCCACTCGCCCATCAGGCCCTGGTCGACGCTGTGCTGCAAAAACTGCAGCAACTGGGCGTAGTAGCCATCGACGTCCAGCACGCCCACCGGCTTGTCGTGGTAGCCGAGCTGGCGCCAGGTCCAGACCTCGAACAGCTCCTCCAGCGTGCCGATGCCGCCGGGCAGTGCAAGGAAGGCGTCGCTGCGCTCGGCCATCATGGCCTTGCGCTCGTGCATGGTCTGGACGATGTGCAGCTCGTCGCACAGCTGGTTCGCCAGCTCCTTGTCGACCAGCGACTGAGGGATCACGCCCACCACGCGGCCGCCGGCCACGCGCGTGGCCTCGGCCACCGTACCCATCAGGCCGCTGCGGCCTCCGCCATAGACGAGCTGACCGCCGTGGCGGCCGATGAAGCGCCCGACGGCGGTGGCGGCCTCGGCGAAGAGCGGGTTGCTGCCCGGGCGCGAACCGAGGTAGACACAGACGGAAAATGCAGGCTCAGCCATGGCTTGTGATCCTTTGGATAAGGGCCGCCGCCCAGGTGCCGCCACACAGCAGCAGGCTCAGCAGGACTGCGGCGCTGCCCATGTCCTTGGCGCGGCGCGACAGCTCGTGCCAATCCGGCCCGATGCGGTCGATGGCGGCCTCGACGGCCGAATTCAGCAGCTCGACGATCAGCACCAGCAGCACGGTGGCGCCCAGGAGGGCCGTCTCCACCCAGCTGCGCCCCAGCCAGCCGGCGAGCGGCAGCAGCACCAGCGCCAGGCAGGCCTCCAGCCGGAAGGCTTTTTCCCGCCAGCCGTCGCTCAGGCCGCGCAGCGAATGGCGCGTGGCGTGCGCCAGGCGCAACAACCCGGTGCGGCGCTTGTGGGCGGCCGCAGCCGGCTCGGGAACAGGTGCGGCCGGCTCAGCCACGCCGCTTCGCCCACCAGGGCCTGGAAGGCGGCCGCGGCCCGACCTCGTGGTGGATCAGCCGCGTGCCCGCTAGCGCATCGTGCAGGAACTGCCGCTGGGGGTGAAAGCGACTGAGCAGCGCCCAGACCGCGACCCAGCCACACAGGACGACCAGCGCCTCGCCGCCCGACAGCCCGAAAGGCGCGATCGCCGCCAGTGGC
>NZ_ALEE01000784.1 GCF_000282995.1 Melaminivora alkalimesophila | reverse complement strand
CGCCGCCAGTGGCGGCAGGAACCACAGCCAGCTCAGCAGGTAGCGCAGCAGCGCGCGCCCCTGGGTGAGCGGGCGGCCGTTGCGGTCGACCACGCGGATGTGCCAGGTCTTCATCGCCAGCGTGTGGCCGCGCGACCAGAACCAGGTGAAATAGATGCCAAAGACCAGGAACAGGAAGGCCTGCAGCCCGTGCCGGTTGTCCAGTCCGTGGCGGGTCTGGGTGAGGGTGCTGAACAGGTAGCCCGCGATGAACACCACGCCGAACATCAGCATGCCCTCGTAGAGCCAGCAGGCCATGCGCCGGCGCAGCGGCGGCGCCAGCAACGGCGCGCCAGAGGCGGAACGAGGCAGCGGCAGGGAGGGCCCGGCGGGGCGGGGGACGGACATGCGGGTGGTCAGCGAAGGCGAGGCGCTGCTACTGGGGCGGATGCAGCGGCTCCATGGATTCCAGTGGGCGCCTCTCGGGCTCCTGCGGCGTTTCCTCTTCCACGGGCGGCAGCGGCGGCAGCGGCACGGGGGCCGCAGAAGGCGTCTCGACGGGCATGGTTTCTACCACAACCGGCGGCGGCACCGGCAGGGCCTGCACGGCGTGGGGTTGCTCGGGCAGAAGGATCTTGGGCGGGTTCGGGACGGTGGCGGGCAGGCCCGCGGCGGCCGGGACGCGTGCCAGCTTGCCCTCGGCGGCGGACGGGGGCGCCGCGGCCGCCCCGGTCGGGCGCGGTGTGGGCGGGCGCTTCGGCTTGGGCCGGGCCTTGGCTGCAAGCTCCGCCTTTTCCTCGGTGCTCAGCGCCTGGTAGGCTTCCCAGCGGGCGCGGCGGGTGTCGGGCGCCACATCGGTCGTCGCGGCGTAGTTCAGGCGCGCCTGATTGCGCTGCTGGGCGCTCAGGCTGACCCAGTCGCGCAGCCGCGCCGTCAGCTTCGCCTGCTCTTCGGGCGGCAGCTGCGGGTAGCGGTCGGCGAGCTGGAGCCAGCGGCGCTTCTGGGCCGGACCCAGACCGCGCCAGTGGGCAGCCAGCGGGGCGAGCACGGCCTTGCGCGCCTCGTCCAGCTCGCTCCAGAAGGGCGCCGCCTCCGCACCCAGCAGGAAGCGGCCTTCCAATAGGGAGGCCTGGCGCGCCCCGTCCAGCACCTGCGCCGGCAGCAGCGTCGCCGGCGCCATGCGCAGCGCTGCGACGGCCCGCAGGCCAGTGGCCGCCAGCGCCAGCAGCAGCGCCAGGGCGAGGAGCAAGGCCGGAAGCTGGGTGGCAGCGCGCTGGCTGGGCGAAGCACTCATGCAGGCAGGGTGGTCCTCCGCGCCTCAGCGGGCTGGGCCGGCGGAGCGCAGGTACTGCACGAAGCCGGGATCGGCATAGGCTGCCGGAGGCAGCTCGTCGGCCAGCAGCGCGGTGTCCACGTCAGGCAGAGGCGAATCCGGTGCCAGATCGTGGCCGAGGTTGAACAGCAGCACCCCGACCAGCAGCGCGGCCAGCGGCAGGGCGGACGCGAGCGAGCGCCACCATCCGTGGGGGCTGCCGGCCGCGCCGAGGCCTGCCGTCCCGCTCCCGGCGTAGAGCAGCGCCAAGCTGGAGGCCGGCTGCGGCGCCAGCTGCGCGGCGGGGCGGCGGCGCAGGCCCAGCGCCTGCATCCGCGCGGCGCGCAGGCGCTCCGTGACGTCGTGGGGCAGGGCGTCGGCCGCGCCATCCAGGCGCGCGGCGATGCGCCGGGCGTAGGCGTCCAGCGCCAGCTCGGCGCAGGAGAGGGTCTCAGGGCGGTTCATGGCGTGATTCCTTTGGCTTTCAGTGCGCGGCTGAGCGTTTGTACCGCGCGGAAGCAGTGGGTCTTGACGCTGCCCTCCGAGCAGCCCATGGCGGCGGCAGTCTCCGCAACATCCAGTTCCTCCCAGTAACGCAGCAGAAAGGCCTCGCGTTGACGGGGCGGCAGCGCCTGGATTTCTTCTTCGATGCCCTGCAGCAGCTGCGAGCGCCGCACCGTGTCCTCCGCACTCGGGACGGGTTCGCCCTCGGGGGTGCTGCTGCGCGCCTCCAGCAGATCGAAATCGCCGCCGTCCTCGAGCGGCCCTTCGAAGTCGCTCAGGTTGGTGAACAGCGCCCTGCGGGTCTTCTGGCGGCGAAACCAGTCGAGCGTGCTGTTGCCGAGGATGCGATGGAACAGCATCGGCAGCTCGGCCGCCGGACGGTCACCGTAGTGCTGCGCCAGCTTCATCATGCTGTCCTGCACGATGTCCAGGGCCGCGTCCTCATCGCGCACGTGGTAGAGCGTGCGCTTGAAGGCACGCCGGTCCACGTTCTTGAGGAAATCTGACAGCTCTTGCTCGGTGGCCAAGGGCGGGGGGCCGTTGCGGGGAGTGTGGGCGCCGCGCCACGGGCGCCGCAGGGGAAAAAGGGGGTAAACGGCCGATTATGGCATCGGGGGAAAAATTTTCTCCTGAAGCCACCCACGGTGCATATTGCAGTGCAATAATCGCTCCATCCAACAAGGCAAACGGGTCCCGGTCCGGCGCAGCATTCCAGTCGCCCATGGCCGAGGCCTCAAGTCCCGAACCGGCTTCACAAGAGTACGCGCCAGGGGCACCCAAGGTTTTTCGTCAGAGAAATTCGCAAAGGTTGATCATGGAAATGTCCAAGGCCGAACTCGCTTCGGCAGCCGCTGCCG
>NZ_ALEE01000783.1 GCF_000282995.1 Melaminivora alkalimesophila | reverse complement strand
CGCCAGCCGCTGCCGCCCGCGGCGCCGTCCCCCCCGATTCCTCCCCCGCCGCCCCGATCGAGCTGATGGGCGCCGAAGTGCTCGTCAAGGCGCTGCAGGCCGAGGGCGTGCAATACATGTGGGGCTACCCCGGCGGGGCCGTGCTCTACATCTACGACGCGCTCTACAAGCAGGAAACCATCCAGCACGTGCTGGTGCGCCACGAGCAGGCGGCGGTGCATGCCGCCGACGGCTACGCGCGCGCCACGGGCGACGTGGGCGTGGCGCTGGTGACTTCCGGCCCGGGCCTGACCAACGCGGTCACGGGCATCGCGACGGCCTACATGGACTCCATTCCCATGGTCATCATCGCGGGCCAGGTGCCCACGCCCGCGATCGGACTGGACGCCTTCCAGGAGTGCGACACCGTCGGCATCACGCGCCCCATCGTCAAGCACAACTTCCTGGTCAAGGACGTGCGCGAGCTGGCGGCGACCATGAAGAAGGCCTTCCACATCGCCCGCACCGGCCGCCCCGGCCCGGTGGTGGTCGACGTTCCGAAGGACGTGTCCTTTCGCAAGACCCCCTGGCACGGCTACCCCGAGAGCGTGGAGATGCGCTCCTACAACCCGGTCCGGAAGGGCCACGCCGGCCAGATCCGCAAGGCGCTGGCGCTTCTGCTGTCGGCCAAGCGCCCCTACATCTACACCGGCGGCGGCATCCTGCTGGGCAATGCCACCGAGGAGCTGCGCACGCTGGTGGACATGCTGGGCTTTCCGGTGACCAACACGCTGATGGGTCTGGGCGCCTTCCCGGCCACCGACCGGCGCTTCCTGGGCATGCTGGGCATGCACGGCACCATCGAGGCGAACAACGCCATGCAGAACTGCGACGTGCTGCTGGCCGTGGGCGCGCGCTTCGATGACCGGGTGATCGGCAACCCCAAGCATTTCGCGCAGAACGACCGCAAGATCATCCACATCGACATCGACCCCTCGTCGATTTCCAAGCGGGTGAAGGTGGACATCCCGATCGTCGGCGACGTCAAGGACGTGCTCTCCGAGCTGATCTCCATGCTCCGCGAAACCACCACGCGCCCGGACGCCGGCGCACTGGCCGCCTGGTGGGAGCAGATCGAGGCGTGGCGCAGCCGCGACTGTCTGAAGTACGACCGCGGCAACACCGAAGTCATCAAGCCCCAGTATGTGGTCGAGACGCTGTGGAACATGACACGCGACGCGGACGCCTACATCACTTCCGACGTGGGCCAGCACCAGATGTGGGCTGCGCAGTTCTACAAGTTCGACGAGCCGCGGCGCTGGATCAACTCGGGCGGCCTGGGCACCATGGGCGTGGGCATCCCCTACGCCATGGGCATCAAGCTGGCCAAGCCCGAGTCGGAAGTCTTCTGCATCACCGGCGAGGGTTCGGTGCAGATGAACATCCAGGAGCTGTCCACCTGCCTGCAGTACAACACGCCCATCAAGATCGTGTCGCTGAACAACCGGTATCTCGGCATGGTGCGCCAGTGGCAGGAGATCGAGTACTCCGGCCGCTACAGCCACAGCTACATGGACGCGCTGCCGAATTTCGTGAAGCTTGCCGAGGCCTTCGGCCACGTGGGCATGCTGATCGAGCGCCCGCAGGACGTCGAGCCCGCTTTGCGCGAGGCGCGCAAGCTCAAGGATCGCACGGTCTTCATGGATTTCCGCACCGACCCCACCGAGAACGTGTTCCCGATGGTGCAGGCCGGCAAGGGCATCACCGAGATGCTGCTCGGGTCGGAAGACCTCTGAGCCGCGCGCCGGGCAGCCGCCGTGCCGCCCGCGCCTCCACGCTGCCTTCGGGCAGCACCCTCCCAACGACGAATCTATTGCCTGCCGAGCCTGGCGCTTACCGGCGCCAGGGGAGGGCAGCGAAAAACGACAGTTTTCTGCGACCACTTGTTGATCGTGCTGTCGTCGCAAAAAGAGGAATCCGTACCCATGAAACACATCATCGCCGTCCTGATCGAGAACGAGGCGGGCGCGCTGTCGCGCGTCGTCGGCCTGTTCTCCGCGCGGGGCTACAACATCGAGTCGCTGACCGTGGCCCCGACCGAGGACCCGTCGCTGTCGCGCATGACCATCCAGACCGCCGGCTCCGACGAGGTCATCGAGCAGATCACCAAGCACCTGAACCGCCTCATCGAGGTCGTGAAGGTGGTGGATCTGACCGAGGGCGCCTACACCGAGCGCGAGCTGATGATGGTCAAGGTGCGCGCCGTCGGCAAGGAGCGCGAGGAGATGAAGCGCATGGCCGACATCTTCCGCGGCCGCATCATCGACGTCACCGAGCGCAGCTACACCATCGAGGTCACGGGCGACCAGGCGAAGAACGAGGCCTTCCTGCGCGCCATCGACCGCACGGCGATCCTGGAGACGGTGCGCACCGGCACCAGCGGCATCGGTCGCGGAGAGCGCATCCTGCGCGTCTGAGCTGGCGCACAATCGGGCGCCTTACATTTTTCAACAGAAACCCCAACGGAGCCATTCGGACATGAAAGTTTTCTACGACAAGGACTGCGACCTCTCGCTGATCAAGGGCAAGACCGTGGCCATCATCGGCTACGGCTCGCAGGGCCATGCGCACGCCCAGAACCTGAACGACAGCGGCGTGAAGGTCGTGGTCGGCCTGCGCCGCGGCGGCGCCTCCTGGGACAAGGTCGGCAAGGCCGGCCTGAACGTCAAGGAAGTGAACGAGGCCGTCCAGGAAGCGGACGTGGTCATGGTCCTGCTGCCCGACGAGCAGATCGGCGACGTGTACAAGAACAACATCGAGCCGAACATCAAGCAGGGTGCGTCGCTCGCTTTCGCACACGGCTTCAACGTGCACTACAACCAGGTCGTGCCGCGCGAGGACCTGGACGTGTGGATGGTCGCCCCCAAGGCCCCGGGCCACACGGTGCGCAACACCTACACGCAGGGCGGCGGCGTGCCGCACCTGGTGGCGGTGCACCAGGACAAGTCCGGCAAGGCGCGCGACCTGGCGCTCTCCTACGCCATGGCCAACGGCGGCGGCAAGGCCGGCATCATCGAGACCACCTTCAAGGAAGAGACCGAGACCGACCTGTTCGGCGAGCAGGCCGTGCTGTGCGGCGGCGCGGTGGAACTCATCAAGATGGGCTACGAGACGCTGGTGGAAGCCGGCTACGCGCCCGAGATGGCCTATTTCGAGTGCCTGCACGAGCTCAAGCTGATCGTCGACCTGATCTACGAGGGCGGCATCGCCAACATGAACTACTCGATCTCCAACAACGCGGAGTATGGCGAGTACGTGACCGGCCCCGAGGTCATCAACGAGGAATCGCGCAAGGCCATGCGCCATGCGCTCAAGCGCATCCAGGACGGCGAATACGCCAAGATGTTCATCCAGGAGGGGCGCCTGAACTACCCCTCCATGACGGCGCGCCGCCGCAACCTGTCCGAGCACTCCATCGAGAAGGTGGGCGCGCAGCTGCGCTCCATGATGCCCTGGATCGCCAAGAACAAGCTGGTCGACCAGAGCCGCAACTGAGGGCGCAGGGCGCGGCCCGCGGGCCGCGCCGCACGCTTCGCGAAGGCCACCGCGGTGGCCTTTTTTGCGTGCCCCGCCAGCGGCTACACTGCGGAGCCTGCCGCCGCCGTGCGGCCGCTCCAATGAACCCCCATGTCTGACCGCCACCGGCGGGGCGCGCGATCGAGGATATTTTTCATGCATGAAGGCGAGCCGGCGCAAGTGCCCGGCATCCTGGTGCGCAAGCGCCGCAAGGGCATCTACATCCTGCCCAACCTGTTCACCCTGGCCGCGCTGTTCGGGGGCTTCTACGCCATCGTCATGGCCGTGGACGGGCAGTTCGACCTGGCGGCCGGCGGCATCTTCTTCGCGATGGTGCTCGACAGCCTGGACGGGCGCGTCGCGCGCATGACCAACACGCAGAGCGCCTTTGGCGAGCAGATGGATTCGCTCTCCGACATGGTCTCCTTCGGCGCCGCGCCGGCGCTGATCGCCTACATATGGGCGCTGCAGGGCCTGGGCCGCTGGGGCTGGATCGCGGCCTTCGTCTACTGCTCGTGCGCGGCGCTGCGGCTGGCGCGCTTCAACGTCAACACCGGGGTGGTGGACAAGCGCTACTTCCAGGGCCTGCCGTCGCCCGCCGCGGCCGCGCTGGTCGCGGGCTTCATCTGGCTGCTGACGGACGCCGGGGTGCGTCCGGGCGCGGACGGCTGGCTGTCCTGGACGGCGATCACCTGGCTGACGTTCGGCTTCACGCTGTACGCGGGCCTGACCATGGTGACCAACGTGCCGTTCTACAGCTTCAAGGACGTGCAGCTGAAAAAAAGCGTGCCCTTCATCGTCATCGTGGCGATCGCGCTGGCGATTGCCGTGGTCAACATCGACCCGCCCAGCGTGCTGTTCGGTGTGTTCGTGCTCTACGGTCTGTCGGGCTACGTGGTGTATGGATGGCGCAAGTCGCGTGGCCAGCACACCAGCGTCATCAGCACCTCCACCGACGAACCCGACGAGCGCGGCTTGCACGACTGACCACGCGGCCGGCAACTGTGCTACATTTTCGCGCATGGACTTTCGTGCCCTGTCCCTACTGCTAGCTCCCCACGGGCGGAGTCGGTAGAGCGCGCGCGCACGCTTTTTCCTTCCAAAGGCCCGTATGCACCCGCAACGGGCCTTTTGTCTTGAGTGCCGGACATTTTTCCAAGTTGCGGGTTCCACCCACCACCGGTACAGGAGCACACCATGGCAGACCAACTCATCATCTTCGACACCACCTTGCGCGACGGCGAGCAGTCACCCGGCGCCTCCATGACGCGCGACGAGAAGCTGCGCATCGCGCGCCAGCTCGAGCGCCTGAAGGTCGACGTGATCGAGGCCGGCTTCGCCGCCAGCTCCAACGGTGACTTCGAGTGCGTGCAGGCGATCGCCCGCGCCGTGAAGGATTCGACCATCTGCTCGCTCGCGCGCGCCAACGACCGCGACATCGCGCGCGCCGCCGAGGCCCTGAAGGACGCCCACCGCGCCCGCATCCACACCTTCATTGCCACCAGCGCGCTGCACATGGAAAAGAAGCTGCGCATGACGCCCGAGCAGGTGCTGGAGCAGGCGAGGCAGTCGGTGCGCTTCGCGCGCAACCTGATCGGCGACATCGAGTTCAGCCCGGAGGACGGCTACCGCAGCGACCCGGACTTCCTGTGCCGCGTCATCGAGGCCGTGATCGCCGAGGGCGCGACCACCATCAACGTGCCCGACACCGTCGGCTACGCCGTGCCCGAGCTGTACGGCAACTTCATCAAGAACCTGCGCGAGCGCATTCCGAACAGCGACAAGGCGGTCTGGAGCGTGCACTGCCACAACGACCTGGGAATGGCAGTGGCGAACTCGCTGGCCGGCGTGAAGATCGGCGGCGCCCGCCAGGTGGAGTGCACCATCAACGGCCTGGGCGAGCGCGCCGGCAACTGCTCGCTGGAGGAGGTGGTCATGGCCGTGAAGACGCGCAAGGACTACTTCGGCCTCGACGTCAACATCGACACGCAGCACATCGTCGCCGCCAGCCGCATGGTCAGCCAGATCACCGGCTTCATCGTCCAGCCGAACAAGGCGGTGGTCGGCGCCAACGCCTTCGCCCATGCTTCGGGCATCCACCAGGACGGCGTGCTCAAGGCGCGCGACACCTACGAGATCATGCGCGCCGAAGACGTGGGCTGGAGCGCCAACAAGATCGTGCTGGGCAAGCTCTCGGGCCGCAACGCCTTCAAGCAGCGCCTGCAGGAGCTGGGCGTGGAGCTCGACAGCGAGGCAGAGATCAACGCGGCGTTTGCCCGCTTCAAGGAACTGGCCGACAGGAAGAGCGAGATCTACGACGAGGACATCCTGGCGCTCGTCAACGACGAGAGCCTCAGTGGCGACAAGGAGCGCTTCGGTTTCGTGTCGCTGTCGCAGCGCAGCGAGACCGGCGAGCAGCCCCACGCGGAGATCGTGTTCACTTGCGACGGGCGCGAGGTGCGCAGCCGAGCGCAGGGCAACGGACCGGTGGATGCCTCGCTCAAGGCCATCGAGGCGCACGTGGCCAGCGGCGCGGAAATGGTGCTGTATTCGGTCAATGCCATCAGCGGCTCCACCGAGAGCCAGGGCGAGGTGACGGTGCGGCTGCAGAGCGCCGGGCGCGTGGTCAACGGCGTGGGCGCCGACCCGGACATCGTGGTGGCCTCCGCCAAGGCCTACCTGAGCGCGCTGAACAAGCTGCAACACAAGGGAGAGCGGGTGCCGGCCCAGGGCTGAAAAGCGCTGTCCGCAAGTTCAGAAAGCCTATAAACTGAGCCGCGCAAGGTGTTGATCTTGTGCGGCTTTTTCGGCTTCTGTACACTCGCGCACAGTTTTTTCGTTTGGAGCCACTGATGCCTCTGCGCCCCCGCATCGCCTCCCGCCTGGCCCGCGTGCTGGGCCTGTCCGTCCTCGCGGCAGCCCTGTCGGTTCCAACGGTGCATGCCGCGCCGCGCCAGAAGTCGCCGCCGGCCAAGACCGCC
>NZ_ALEE01000782.1 GCF_000282995.1 Melaminivora alkalimesophila | reverse complement strand
GGCGGCCGCCCCGGCCGGGGCGAAGCGCGCCGCAGCGAGCGCGCGCGCAACGCCCCGCAAGGGAGCGACGGCGGCGACGGCCCACCGCGCCCGTGCCGCGGCGCGCAGCGCCCGTGCACCCCTGCGTGCGGCCGCCCCCGCAGCGCCGGCCCGCCTGTCTTTCGGCCAGCTTGCAGGGTTGCACAAGGTCTCCGACCCGCTCGACCTCAAATCCAGCGTCGCGCTGGTGCTCGACCAGGACACCAAGGAAGTGCTGCTGAGCAAGAACGATCGGGCCGTGCTGCCCATCGCCTCGCTCACCAAGCTGATGACCGGCCTGCTGATCTCTGAGTCCCAGTTGCCGATGGACGAGCCCATCACCATCACCCAGGACGACGTCGATACCGAGAAGCACAGCAGCTCGCGGCTGGCCGTGGGCAGCACGCTCACGCGCGGCGAACTGTTGCACCTGGCGCTGATGTCGAGCGAGAACCGGGCCGCCCATGCCCTGGGCCGCACCTACCCCGGGGGGTTGGCGGCCTTCGTCGAGCGCATGAACGCCAAGGCCAAGCTGCTGGGCATGACCGACACCCGCTATGTCGAGCCGACCGGCCTGTCGAGCCAGAACCAATCGAGCGCGCACGACCTGGCGACGCTGGTGAACGTGGCGCACGCCGATCCGCTGCTGCGCGAGCTGTCCACTTCCCCGGGCCATGAGGTGGCGATCGGCCAGCGCGTCCTGCAGTATCGCAACACCAACCGCCTGGTGCAGAGCCCGGCCTGGGAGATTGGCCTGCAAAAGACGGGCTACATCTCCGAGGCGGGGCGCTGCCTGGTGATGCAGGCCGAGGTGGCGGGGCGCAAGCTCATCATGGTGTTCCTGGATTCGGCCGGCAAGTTCAGCCGTCTGGGCGATGCCGAGCGCGTGCGCTCGTGGGTGGAGAGCCTGCAGACGGGCGGCGCCAGCGTGCTGCACGCCGGGGCCGCAGGCGCCGGCCTCAAGCCTTGAGCCGTGCGGCGCCGGACGGACCGGCGCCCGGCCCTCAGCGCAGGACGGTGCGCAGCCCCGCGCTGTAGCCCAGGGCGGCGGAAATCTGCTGCGCCGTGTCCTGCAGCTTGGGCAGCCAGCCTTCGTCGAGCCGGTCGGCCGGCGCCGAGATCGACAGGCCGGCCACCAGCTGCCCCTGGTCGTCGAACACCCCGGCCGCCATGCAGCGCACGCCCAGCTCCAGCTCCTCGTTGTCGTGGGCCACGCCCCACTGGCGCGCGCGCGCCAGCTCCCGTTCGAGCGCCGGCAACTGGGTGATGCTGTTGCGCGTATGGCCGGGCAGGCCGGTGCGCGCCGCGTAGGCGCGCACCCGTTGGGGGTCGTCGGCGGCGAGAAAAAGCTTGCCGGTCGAGGTCAGGTGCAGCGGCGCGTGCCCGCCGATGGCACGCACCACCTGCATCCCGGAGCGCTCGCTGTAGGCGCGCTCGATGTAGACGATCTCGTCGCCCTGGCGCACGCTCAGGTTGACCGGCTGCTGGATCGCCTTGTGCAGCTGGCGCATCGGGGCCAGCGCCGCGTCGCGCACCGACAGGCGCGCCTTCACCAGGTTGCCCAGCTCCAGCAGGCGCATGCCCAGGCGGTAGCTGCCTGGCTCGGGCCGGTCCACGAAGCGGCCGATGGTCAGGTCGTTCAGGATGCGGTGCGCGGTCGAGGGATGCAGGCCGGTGCGCTCGCTGATCTCCTTGAGCGAGATCGCCTCCTCGCGCGAGGCGAGCACGTCGATCAGCTGGAACATGCGCTCCAGCACCTGGACGCTGGGTTTCTGGGGCACGTCCGGCGGGCTTTTCTTCATGGCGGGCAAGGGGTGGAAAAGTGCCCCATTTTACGAGATGAAAAACGGGCGCACCGGGCGCCCGTTCATTCCATGGCCGCGCCAGGGGGCTGGCGCGCCCCGGCCGGCTCAGCTGCCGCGCGTGACCGGCACCTGCGCGGCCTTGCCGTAGCTGCCGTACTTGCCCAGCTCCCACTTGGCGATCGCGTTGCGGTGCACCTCGTCCGGGCCGTCGGCAAAGCGCAGCGTGCGCGCGTTGGCATAGGCGTAGGCGAGCGGGAAGTCGTCGCACACGCCGCCGCCGCCATAGACCTGCATGGCCCAGTCGATGACCTGGCAGGCCATGGTGGGCGCCACCACTTTGATCATGGCGATCTCGGTCCTGGCGACCTTGTTGCCGACGGTGTCCATCATCCAGGCGGCCTTGAGGGTCAACAGGCGCGCCATGTCGATGCGGCAGCGCGCCTCGGCGATGCGCTCCTGCGTCACGGTCTGCGCGGCGATCGGCTTGCCGAAGGCGACGCGGCTGCTCGCGCGCTTGCACATCAGCTCCAGCGCCCGCTCGGCCTGGCCGATCAGGCGCATGCAGTGGTGGATGCGCCCGGGGCCCAGGCGCCCCTGCGCGATCTCGAAGCCGCGGCCTTCGCCCAGCAGGATGTTGTCCACCGGGACGCGCACATTGTCGAAAATGACCTCCGCGTGGCCGTGCGGGGCGTCGTCGTAGCCGAAGACGTTGAGCGCACGCACGATGGTGATGCCCGGGGTGTCGGCCGGCACCACGACCATGCTCTGCTGTGAGTGGCGGGCGGCTTCCGGGTCGGTCTTGCCCATGGTGATGAAGACCTTGCAGCGCGGATCGTTCGCGCCCGAGGTCCACCACTTGCGGCCGTTGATGACGTAGTGGTCGCCGTCGCGCTCGATGCGCGTGGCGATGTTGGTCGCATCCGAGGAAGCCACGTCCGGCTCGGTCATGGCGAAGGCCGAGCGGATCCGGCCTTCCAGGAGCGGCTTGAGCCACTCGGCCTTGATGGCCTCGGAGCCGTAGCGGGCGATGGTTTCCATGTTGCCGGTGTCGGGCGCCGAGCAGTTGAACACCTCGCTGGCCCACAGCACGCGGCCCATGATCTCGGCCAGCGGCGCGTACTCGGCGTTGGTCAGGCCCGCGCCATGGTAGCCCGAGGCTTCGGCCGTGTCCACGGGAAGAAACAGGTTCCACAGCCCGGCGGCCTGGGCCTTGGGCTTGAGGTCCTCGACGGTCCTGAGCGGCTGCCAGCGGTTGCCCGCGGCCGTGTTGGCGGCCATCTCCTCGGCGTACTGTTTCTCTGCCGGGTAGATGTGCTCGTCCATGAACTGCAGCAGGCGGGCCTGCAGCTCCTTGGTCTTGGGCGAGTAATCGAAATCCATGGTTTTCCTCCGTAGGTGCGCCGGATCGGCGTTGTCAGCTGCGCGTGGCAAAGGACCAGGCGAGCTCGGCCATGGGCCGCGCCGTGGCGCCGGCTGCCTTGGCCTGGGCGCTGGCGGCCGTGCCGGCCTCCACGCGCTTGGCGATGCCCTGCAAGATGGCCGCGATGCGGAACATGTTGTAGGCCAGGTAGAAGTTCCAGTCGGCCGCCAGCGCCTCGGGCTCGGCGATGCCGGTGCGGGCGCAGTAGCGCTCGATGTAGTCGCGCTCGGACGGGATGCCCAGCTGCGCCAGATCAAGGCCGCCGATGCCGCGTCCGAGCTCGTGCGGGATGTGCCAGCTCATGCAGTGGTAGGCGAAGTCCGCAAGCGGATGCCCCAGCGTGGACAGCTCCCAGTCGAGCACGGCGATCGCGCGCGGCTCGTCGGCATGGAACATCAGGTTGTCCAGGCGGAAGTCGCCGTGCACGATCGCCACCCGGCTCTCGTCGCGCGCGCTCTCCGGCATGTTCTCGGGCAGCCATTGCATCAGCCGGTCCATCTCCTCGATGGGCTGGGTGATGGAGGCCTGGTACTGCTTGCTCCAGCGGCCGATCTGGCGCTCGAAGTAGTTGCCCGGCCGGCCGTAGTCGTCCAGCCCGACCGCCGCCGGATCGACGCTGTGCAGGGCAGCGATCACCCGGTTCATCTCGTCGTACACCGCGGCGCGCATCGCGGGCTCCATCCCCGGCAGCGACTGGTCCCACAGGACCCGGCCCGCCATGAACTCCATCACGTAGAAGGCCCGCCCGATGACGGACTCGTCCTCGCACAGCGCCAGCATCCGCGGCACCGGGACCTCGCTGTCCGCCAGCGCGCGCATCACCCGGTACTCGCGCTCGATCGCGTGGGCCGAGGGCAGCAGCTTGGCCACCGGCCCGGGCTTGGAGCGCATGACGTACACGCGCGCTGGTGTCGTCAGCTTGTAGGTCGGGTTGGACTGCCCGCCCTTGAACATCTCCAGCGACAGCGGCCCGGCGAAGCCGTCCACATGGGCATTGAGCCAGCGGCTGAGGGCCTCGGTGTCGATGGCGTGGGCACCGGAGACCGGGCGCGTGCCGATGAAGTGGTCGAAATTGCTCATGGATGGAAGGCTCGCTGTTCAGGAAGGGGGCGCCCCGGCCGGGCCGCACCTGCGGATGCCCCGCTCAGGGCGTGGATTCGGTGATGCGCATCAGCGCCGGGCGGTCGCACACGACCAGCCCGGCCGGCTCGATGCGGATGATGTCCTCGCGCTCCATCGACTTGAGCTCCTGGTTCACGCGCTGGCGCGAGGCCCCGAGCAATTGCGCGAGTTCCTCCTGCGCCAGCTGCAGGCTGATGCGGATCTCCTCGCCGTGCGCCAGGCTCGGGACGCCGTAGCTGCGCACCAGGTGCAGCAGCTGCTTGGCCAAGCGCGCGCGCAGGGGCAGGGTGTTGAGGTCTTCCACCAGCCCGAACAGCACCCGGATGCGGCGCGCGTGCAGGCGCAAGAGCGCCTCGTACAGCTCCACGTGCTGCGCAAGGATCTTCTTGAAGTCGCCGCGCGCCACGCACAGGATGGTCGTGTCGCCATGCGCGTAGGCATCGTGCGTGCGCTGCTCGCCGTCGAAGAAGGCCACGTCGCCGAACCAGATCCCCGGCTCCACGTAGGTCAGCGTGATTTGCTTGCCCGAGATCGAGGTCGAGCTCACGCGCACCGCACCGCGGGCGCAGGCGATCCACTCCTCGGGCGGATCGCCCCGCGCTGCAATCAGCGCGCCGTCCTTGTAGCGCTTGACGTAGGAGCATCGGAGAATGTCGTGTCGCAGCGATGGCGAGAGGGAGGAAAACCAGCGACCGGAATTGATCGCCTCACGTTCTTCGATCGTAAGAATGGGTTCGTGCATGGTCTGTCTTGTGGGTGACTGGAGGGGCGGTGCATGTCGCCTGAGGGACCTGTGGCGCGCTGACACTGCGGGCCGGGTACAATTGCAGGGTTAACCCATGACTTTATCCAAGGGCGAGAAAGGCAATCCGGTTATGACACCGCGAACTAGCACGGAGACCCCCTCCAGCCTGTGAAGGCTGGCCGTTCGCGCCTGCACGAGAACCCTGCATCTCCCCCTCGATGAAAGCGCGGACCCTGTTCCGCGCTTTTGCTTTACGGGCTCAAGCGCACTTCCCCCTTGAGCACCGCACAGGAATTTCACCATGATCCAGATCACGCTCCCCGATGGCTCCCGGCGTTCGTTCCCCGGGCCGGTCACGGTCGCCGAGGTGGCGCAGTCCATCGGCTCGGGCCTGGCCAAGGCCGCGCTGGCCGGCCGGATCGGCTCGGGCGAGGAGGCGCGGGTGGTCGACACCAGCCACCTGATCGAGCACGACGCCCAGCTCGCCATCGTCACCGCCAAGGACCCCGACGGGCTGGAAGTCATCCGCCACTCTACCGCCCACCTGCTGGCCTACGCCGTCAAGGAACTGTTCCCGGACGCTCAGGTCACCATTGGGCCGGTGGTGGAGAACGGCTTCTACTACGATTTCGCCTACAAGCGCCCCTTCACGCCCGAGGACCTGGCGGCGATCGAGAAGCGCATGGCCGAACTGGCCGCCAAGGACGAGCCCATCACCCGCCGCGTGCTGCCGCGCGACGCTGCGGTCGAGTATTTCAAGGGCTTGGGCGAGCACTACAAGGCCGAGATCATCGCCAGCATCCCGGCCGGCGAGGAAGTCAGCCTGTACCGCGAGGGCGGCTTCGAGGACCTGTGCCGCGGCCCGCACGTGCCCTCCACCGGCAAGCTCAAGCACTTCAAGCTGATGAAGGTGGCGGGCGCCTACTGGCGCGGCGACCACCGCAACGAGATGCTGCAGCGCATCTACGGCACCGCCTGGGCCACGAAGGAGGAGCTGCAGCAGTACCTGACGCTCTTGGAGGAGGCCGAAAAGCGCGACCACCGCAAGCTCGGGCGCGAACTCGACCTGTTTCACATCGACGAGCATTCGCCCGGCACTGTGTTCTGGCACCCCAAGGGTTGGGCGCTGTGGCAGCAGGTCGAGCAGTACATGCGCCGCGTCTACAACGACAACGGCTACCAGGAGGTCAAGGGCCCGCAGATCCTGGACAAGACCCTGTGGGAGAAGACCGGCCACTGGGACAAGTACCGCGAGAACATGTTCATCACGGAAAGCGAGAAGCGCGACTACGCGCTCAAGCCGATGAACTGCCCGGGCCACATCCTGATCTTCAAGCAGGGCATCAAGAGCTACCGCGACCTGCCGCTGCGCTATGGCGAGTTCGGCAACTGCCACAGGAACGAGCCCACGGGCGGGCTGCACGGCATCATGCGCGTGCGCGGCTTCACGCAGGACGATGGCCACATCTTCTGCACCGAGGACCAGATCCAGCCCGAAGTGCTGGCCTTCACGCAGCTCTTGCAGAAGGTGTATGCCGACTTCGGCTTCACCGACATCATCTACAAGATCGCCACGCGGCCCGAGGCGCGCATCGGTTCGGACGAGAGCTGGGACAAGGCGGAAAGTGCGCTGATCCACAGCCTGGAAGCCTCGGGCTGCGAGTTCGAGATCTCCCCGGGCGAGGGCGCCTTCTACGGCCCGAAGATCGAGTACACGCTCAAGGACGCCATCGGCCGGCAGTGGCAGTGCGGCACCATCCAGGTGGACTTTTCCATGCCCGAGCGGCTGGACGCCGAGTACGTGGGCGAGGACGGCGCGCGCCACCGGCCGGTGATGCTGCACCGCGCCATCGTCGGCAGCCTGGAGCGCTTCATCGGCATCCTGATCGAGCAACACGCCGGGGCCTTGCCTGTGTGGCTGGCGCCGGTGCAGGTGGCGGTGCTCAACATCACGGACGCCCAGCAGGATTACTGTCGCGAAATCGCCGCAAAGCTGCAAAAAGCACTGCCGGATCAACCCCTTAGGGTGGCCACCGACCTGCGTAACGAAAAGATCACGTATAAAATACGCGAGCATTCCCTGCAGAAGCTGCCCTATATCCTGGTCGTGGGTGACAAGGAAAGGGCGGCTGGTTCCGTGGCGGTGCGCGCCCGGGGCGGCAAGGACCTGGGCGTGATGTCCGTCGATGCATTCATCGACCTGATCGCACGGGACATCGCCTCCAAGGCCTGAGCCCAGCCCCCCACCGGGGCTGCCACGGAGCGCACTGCGGGTGCGCAAACCGCCACGCTTTTGTGGTTTTTTGATTGAGGGTGAGAACCATCGCTACCGAATTTCGTGACCGTCGGCATCGTGAAGAACGCAAGCACCGGCTGAACCGTGAAATCATGGCGCCCGAAGTGCGCCTGTCCGGGCCGGACAACGAGCCCCTGGGAATCGTCAGTCTGCAGGAAGCCCTGCGCATGGCGGGCGAGCTGGACGTGGATCTGGTGGAGATCGCCGCCACGGCCAATCCGCCGGTCTGCCGCCTGATGGACTACGGCAAGTTCAAGTACCAGGAGCAAAAGAGGGCAGCCGAGGCCAAGGCCAAGCAGACGGTCATCGAGATCAAGGAAGTGAAGTTCCGCCCCGGCACCGACGAGGGCGACTACAACATCAAGATGCGCAACATCCGGCGCTTCCTGGCCGAAGGCGACAAGGTGAAGGTCACGTTGCGCTTTCGCGGTCGCGAGATCACGCACCAGGAGCTGGGGCTGGCGCTGCTCAACCGCGTGCGCGACGACCTCGCCGACAGCGTCCAGGTGGAGCAGTTCCCGAAGCTGGAAGGCCGCCAGATGATCATGATGCTGGCGCCGGCGCGCAAGAAGGTGGGCGCCACCAAGCCGGCGGCCGAGGGCGCGCCCCAGGCGGGCTGAGCGGCACGCAGCACGAAGAACAAGACCAGGTTCGGCCGGTGGCCGCCCGCGAGGGCGGCGGCCGGCCACAAGGCGGGGCCCTTCGTGGCGCCCCGCCTCGCGGCAGGGTG
>NZ_ALEE01000781.1 GCF_000282995.1 Melaminivora alkalimesophila | reverse complement strand
CGGCAGGGTGACGGCCTGCCGCATCCAAGAAGTGGCTCGGGGCCTGCAAGGTTGCACAGCGGTGTGCAAACGCCTCGCGAGCACAATGCAAGGAGCATTCGACATGCCCAAAATGAAGACCAAGAGCAGCGCGAAGAAGCGTTTTCGCGTTCGTCCGGGTGGGACCGTCAAGCGCGGTCAGGCCTTCAAGCGTCACATCCTGACCAAGAAGACCACCAAGAACAAGCGCCAGCTGCGCGGCATCACCACAGTGCATGAGCGTGACATGAACGCCATTGCACAGATGATGCCCATGGCCGGTCTGTAACCCCACCCACGAACAAGGAGAAAGCACATGCCTCGCGTCAAACGTGGTGTAACGGCCCGCGCCCGTCACAAGAAGGTTCTCGCCCAGGCCAAGGGTTTCCGTGGCCGCCGTGGCAACGTCTTTCGCATCGCCAAGCAGGCGGTGATGAAGGCTGGGCAATACGCCTACCGTGACCGCCGCAATAAGAAGCGCGTGTTCCGCCGTCTGTGGATCGCCCGTATCAACGCCGCCAGCCGTGAACTGGGCCTGACCTACAGCCAGTTCACCAACGGCCTGAAGAAGGCGTCCATCGAGATCGACCGCAAGATGCTGGCCGACCTCGCGGTGCACGACAAGGCTGCCTTCGGCAGCATCGTGGAGCAAGTCAAGGCGAAGCTCGCCGCTTGAGTCCACGACCCGGCGGCCGGCTGCAGCCGGCTG
>NZ_ALEE01000780.1 GCF_000282995.1 Melaminivora alkalimesophila | reverse complement strand
CTGCAGCCGGCTGCCGGCGCGCCAACAGCAGGGGCTAGGGCTTGGAAAGGCGCTAGCCCCTGTCTTTTTGAATGGTCGATATGAACGAGTTGGATTCCCTGGTGACGAGCGCGCGCGAGTCGTTTGCGCGCTGTGCAACCCCGGCCGAGCTGGAAAACGCCAAGGCCCAGTTCCTGGGCAAGTCGGGCCGGCTGACCGAGCTGATGAAGGGCATGGCGCAGCTGTCGCCCGAGGACAAGAAGACGCGCGGCGCCGCCATCAACCTCGCCAAGCAGGGTGTGGAAGCGGCGCTGACGGCGCGCCGCCAGGCGCTGGCCGACGCCGAGCTCGAGCGGCAACTCCAGGCCGAGGCGCTGGACGTGACGCTGCCCGGCCGCGCGCGCGGGCAGGGCGGGCTGCACCCGGTATCCCTGACCCTCGAGCGCATCGAGCAGATCTTCGGCTCCATGGGCTTCGACGTCGCCGACGGCCCAGAGATCGAGACCGACTGGTTCAATTTCACGGCGCTGAACACGCCCGAGGACCATCCGGCGCGCTCCATGCACGACACCTTCTACGTCGAGGGCGGCACGCCCGAGGCGCCCCACCTGCTGCGCACCCACACCAGCCCGATGCAGGTGCGCTACGCCGTGCAGCATGTGAAGCGCCACCGCCACCTGATCGACGCCGGGCAGCCGATGCCCGAGATCCGCGTCATCGCGCCGGGCCGCACCTACCGCGTGGACTCGGACGCCACGCACTCGCCCATGTTCCACCAGTGCGAAGGGCTGTGGATCGGCGAGAACGTGAGCTTCAAGGACCTGAAGGTGGTGTTCACGGATTTCTGCCGCACCTTCTTCGAGTCGGACGACCTGGTGCTGCGTTTTCGGCCCAGCTTCTTCCCCTTCACCGAACCGAGCGCCGAGATCGACATCCAGTTCCAGCAGGGGCCGCTGGCCGGGCGCTGGCTGGAAGTGTCCGGCGCCGGCCAGGTGCACCCGAACGTGGTGCGCAACATGGGTCTCGATCCGGAGCGTTTCATCGGCTTTGCCTTCGGCATGGGGCCGGACCGGCTGACGATGCTGCGCTATGGCGTGAACGACCTGCGCCTGTTCTTCGACGGCGACATCCGTTTCCTGTCCCAGTTCCAATAAGGTCCGAGGCCCCGCGCGTCGGGGCCGGTCGCGCCCAGCCGGCCGTGGTGCTGGCGAGCGCCTTCGCCCGAGAGTCCAGACATGCAATTTCCCGAATCCTGGTTGCGCGAATACTGCAACCCCCCGCTGACCACCCAGGAGCTGGCCGATACGCTGACCATGGCCGGCCTGGAGGTGGAGGAGCTGCGCCCGGTGGCGCCGCCGTTTTCCAAGATCGTGGTCGGCGAGATCAAGGCCGCCGAGCAGCACCCGAACGCCGACCGCCTGCGCGTGTGCCAGGTGGACGTGGGTGGCCCCGAGCTGCTGAACATCGTCTGTGGCGCGCCCAATGCGCGCGTCGGCATTCGCGTGCCCTGCGCGCTGGTGGGCGCCGAGCTGCCGCCGGGCGAGGACGGCAAGCCCTTCGTCATCCGGGTCGGCAAGCTGCGCGGCGTGGAAAGCCGCGGCATGCTGTGCTCGGCGCGCGAGCTGCAGCTGTCGGACGACCATGAGGGGCTGATGGAGCTGGAAGCGGATGCGCCGCTCGGCGAGGACATCCGCCGGCACCTGCGGCTCGACGACACGCTCTTCACGCTCAAGCTCACGCCCAACCTCGCGCACTGCCTGAGCATCTACGGCGTGGCACGCGAGCTGGCGGCGCTGACTGGCGCGCCGCTCGTGCATCCCGAATTGCCGCAGGTGGCCACGCAGATCGAGGAGCGCGTGCCGGTGCGCATCGAGGCGCCCGACCTGTGCGGGCGTTTTTCGGGCCGCGTGGTGCGCGGCGTCAACCCGCGCGCCAGGACGCCGCAATGGATGGTCGAGCGCCTGGCGCGCTGCGGCCAGCGCAGCGTGGCGCCGCTGGTCGATATCTCGAACTACGTGATGTTCGAACTGGGGCGGCCGTCGCACATCTTCGATCTGGACAAGATCCACGGAGGCCTGGAAGTGCGCTGGGGGCGGCCGGGCGAGCGCCTGAAGCTGCTCAACGGCAACACCGTCGAGCTGGATGAGAAGGTGGGCGTCATCGCCGACCAGCGCGAGGTCGAGTCGCTGGCCGGGATCATGGGGGGCGACGCCACGGCCGTGGGCGACGACACCCGCAACATTTATGTGGAGGCTGCCTTCTGGTGGCCGGCGGCCATTGCCGGGCGCTCGCGCCGCTTCAACTTCGCCACCGACGCCGGCCACCGCTTCGAGCGCGGCGTCGATCCCGAGCACACGGTCGAGCACATCGAGCGCATCACGCAGCTGGTCATCGAGATCTGCGGCACGCCCGAGACCGTCTGCGGGCCCATCGACGACCAGCGCGTGAACCTGCCGGCGCCGGCGCCGGTGCGCATGCGCGTGGCGCGCGCCGCCAAGGTCATCGGCATGCCGCTGACCGAGGCCCAATGCCTGCAGGCACTTGAACGCCTGGGGCTGGACGTGCGCGCCGAGGAGGGCGGGGTGCTGGTGGTCGCGCCACCGTCCTGGCGCTTCGACCTGCGCATCGAGGAAGACCTGATCGAGGAGGTGGCGCGCATGGTCGGCTACGAACAGCTGCCGACCACGCCGCCGCTGGCACCGATCACCGCCCGCGTGCGCCCCGAGGCGCGCCGCAGCAGCTTCGCCGTGCGCCGTGCGCTGGCGGCGCTGGGCTACCAGGAGACGATCAACTTCTCCTTCGTGGAGGAACACTGGGAGCGGGAACTGGCCGGCAACGACGCGCCGATCCGCCTGCTCAACCCGATCGCCAGCCACCTGAGCGTGATGCGCTCCAGCCTGATGGGGTCGCTCATGCAGGTGCTGAAATTCAACCTGGACCGCCGCGCGGCGCGGGTGCGCGTCTTCGAGATCGGGCGTGTCTTTGCGCGCGACGCTGGCGTGGCGGCCAGCGACACCAGCGTGGAGGGGATCGCCCAGCCGATGCGCGTCGCCGGGCTGGCCTATGGACCGGCGCAGCAGCTGCAGTGGGGCCAGCGCGAGCGGGCGGTGGATTTCTACGACCTCAAGGGCGACGTGGAGGCGCTGCTGGCGCCGCTCAAGCCCGCATTCGAGGCCGCCGAGCACCCGGCCCTGCACCCGGGGCGCTGCGCGCGCGTGCTGCTGGACGGCCGGGCGGTGGGCTTCATCGGCGAGCTGCACCCGCGCTGGCGCCAGTCCTGGGAGCTGCCCTCGGCGCCGGTGCTGTTCGAGCTGGAGCTGGAGGCCGCCCTGCAACGGCCGGTTCCGGCCTTCGCGCCGGTGCCGCGGCGCCAGAGTGTGGAGCGCGACATCGCGGTGGTGGTGGCCGAGCGCGTCACGCACGACGAGGTCATGCAGGCGGTGCGCGCCGCGCTGGCGCCCAGCCTGCTGCGTTCGGCCGTGCTCTTCGACGTGTTCCGCCCCCCGGCCGGGCGCACGCCCCAGCCCGGTGCCGCCGGTGGTCTTGCTGCCGGCGAGAAGAGCCTGGCGATCCGCCTGTCGCTGCTGAGCGAGGCGGCTGCGCTGCAGGAGGCGGAGATCGAATCGGCCGTGCAGGCGGTGCTGCAATCGCTGGCACGGCGTACGGGAGCGAGGCTGCGATGATGATGGGCAACGGCAAGGAAACCCGGCTGCCGGTCGATGCGCCGGATGCCGATGGGCTGCCGCTGGCGGTGCACAGCCTGGAGTCGCCGGCGCTCACGAAGGCGCAGCTGGCGGAGCTGCTGTTCGAGCAGATCGGCATGAACAAGCGCGAGGCCAAGGACATGGTGGACGCGTTCTTCACCCTGATGGCTCAGCGCCTGATCGATGGCGAGGACGTGAAGCTGTCGGGTTTCGGCAACTTCCAGGTCCGCACCAAGGCGGCGCGCCCGGGGCGCAACCCCCGCACCGGCGAGTCGATCCCGATCAAGGCGCGGCGCGTCGTCACCTTCCATGCCAGCAGCAAGCTCAAGGAGCAGCTGCAGGATGTGGTCGACGGCAAGGCCTGATTTGCCCGGAGGCGCAAGAGTGGCAACTGCGCTACCCTAGGCGCTTCGGACGTGGCCCCGAGCCTGCGATCGCACCATGAGCACTGCCCTGCCTCCCATTCCCGCAAAGCGCTACTTCACCATCGGCGAGGTGGCGCAGCTGTGCGACGTCAAGCCGCACGTGCTGCGCTACTGGGAGCAGGAATTCACGCAGCTGCGCCCCATGAAGCGGCGCGGCAACCGGCGCTACTACCAGCACCACGAAGTGCTGATGATCCGGCGCATCCGCGAGCTGCTCTACGAGCAGGGCTTCACCATCAGCGGCGCGCGCAACCGCCTGCGCGAGTCCGTGTCCGCCGGGGCGGCGGCCCGGTCGGCGCCTCCCGAGGCCACCTTGGCGGGGGGCGGCGCCCTGGAGCCCGTGCGCACTGCGGAGCAGCTGCCGCTTGCCTTGGCCAGCAGCGTCGACGCCCATGCGTTGCGCCGGGAGCTGGAGCAGATTCGCGCAATTCTTCTCTGAGGCCGTTTTTTCGTTATATACTCTTGGTCTTGTCGGCGTGTAGCGCAGCCTGGTAGCGCACTTGCATGGGGTGCAAGGGGTCGCGAGTTCGAATCCCGCCACGCCGACCATTTTTCAGGTGCATGGATTTTTCCAGGACCATGCACCAGCCGACCCAGGCGCGTAGCTCAGCTGGTTAGAGCACCACCTTGACATGGTGGGGGTCGTTGGTTCGAGTCCAATCGCGCCTACCAATGAAACAGGCCCCTGTGGGAAACCACAGGGGCCTTTTTCCTGCCTGGCCCCCGCTCAGGGGCGTTCGCGGCGGGGCGCGAACAGGTCCCACATGGCCATGAAGAGCGCCGCGATGACCGGCCCGATCACGAAGCCCGTCAGGCCAAACAGGGCCATGCCTCCCAGGGTGGAGATCAGCACCACATAGTCCGGCATCTTGGTGTCCTTGCCCACCAGCAGGGGCCGCAGCAGGTTGTCGACCACGCCGATCACCCCCATGCCGAAGGCCGTCAGCACCGCTCCCTGCCAGAGCGCGCCGGTAGCGAAGAAATAGATCGCCACCGGCCCCCAGATCAGGCTCGCGCCCACCGCCGGCAGCAGCGACAGGAAGGCCATCAGCACGCCCCACATGACGGCCCCCTGGATGTCCAGGGCCCAGAAGATCAGCCCGCCCAGCGCGCCCTGCACCGCGGCGACCACGATGTTGCCCTTCACGGTGGCGCGGATCACGGTGGTGAACTTCTCCGCCAGCCGGCGCTTGTGCTCCTCTTCCAACGGCACTGCGTCGCGGATCCGGGCGACCAGCTCGGCGCCGTCGCGCAGCAGGAAGAACAGCAGGTACAGCATCACGCCCAGCGCGACGAGAAACTGCAGCGTGTTCTGGCCCATGTCGAGGGCCTTGGTGGCGAGTGCGCGGCTCGCCTGCGTGCCCAGCGTGGCGAGCCGGTCCTGCACCTCGGACAGCGATGTGAGGTGGAAGCGCTCGAGCAGCGAGACCGCCCAGGGCGGCAGGGCGGCCAGCACCTGCTGCACGTATTCGCCGAAATTCGTCTGGCCGGAACGCAGCCGGTTGTAGGTGGCGCCCGCTTCCTGCACCACCGACGCGCCGATGAGGGCCGTCGGGATGATCACGACCAGCAGGCACAGGCACAGCGTCAGGAAGGCCGCCAGGTTGGGCCGGCGCGGCATCCGCGCCAGCAGGCGGCGGTGCAGCGGGGCGAACAGGATGGCCAGCACCACCCCCCAGAACACGGCGCCATAGAAGGGCCAGAGGATCGCCCCGAAGGCGGCGGTCACGAGCGCCAGCAGGAACAGGAGCGTGCGGTTTTGCAGGAGGGAGGAACTCATGGGCGGCAGGAAAGCGATGGCGTTGCCGCAAATGTAAGTCAGTGCGCAGGAGTGCAAGCGAACGGGATATGCCGGCGCCCGGGCGGGTATCGGTGGCACAATAGCCGACGCACCCAGGTCCTTCCCTGCACTGTCGCGTCCGCCAACCGGTTAAGCCGTGACGCGGAAGGTTTGTCAACCAGCTAAAGCCTCCCCCAGGGAGGCGTAGGTCAGCGCACACATGAGCGAGCCCACATCCGTCTACCAAGCCTACCAGGGCAATACCTATCTCTTCGGCGGCAATGCCCCTTACGTCGAGGAGATGTATGAGAACTACCTTGCCAACCCCGGTAGCGTGCCGGATTCGTGGCGCGAATACTTCGACGCGCTGCAGCACGTGCCCGCAGTCGATGGCAGCGATGCGCGCGACGTGCCGCACATGCCGGTCATCAACGCCTTTGCCGAGCGCGCCAAGCAGGGTGGGACAAGGACGGTCATCGCCACCGGCGCCGATTCCGAACTCGGCAGAAAGCGCGTGGCAGTACAGCAGCTCATCGCCGCCTACCGCAACGTGGGCCAGCGCTGGGCCGACCTTGATCCCCTGAAGCGCCAGGAACGCCCGAACATCCCCGAGCTGGAGCCGTCCTTCTACGGCTTCACCGATGCCGACCAGGAGACCGTCTTCAACGTCGGCAACACCTTCTTCGGCAAGGAGAGCATGCCGCTGCGCGAGCTGATCAACGCGCTGCGCGAGACCTATTGCGGCACCATCGGCGCCGAGTACATGTACGCCACCGACCAGAACCAGAAACGCTGGTGGCAGCAAAAGCTCGAGTCGATCCGATCCAAGCCGCAGTTCGACGCCGAGAAGAAAAAGCGCATCCTCGAGCGCCTGACGGCCGCGGAAGGGCTCGAGCGCTTCCTGCACACCAAGTACGTGGGCCAGAAGCGCTTCTCGCTCGAAGGCGGCGAGAGCTTCATCGCCGCCATGGACGAGCTGATCAACTCGGCCGGGGCCGCCGGCATCCAGGAAGTGGTGATCGGCATGGCCCACCGCGGACGCCTGAACGTGCTGGTCAACACGCTGGGCAAAAGCCCGAAGGACCTGTTTGCCGAGTTCGAGCACACCGCGCCCGAGGACCTGCCGGCCGGTGACGTGAAATACCACGCCGGCTTCTCGTCCGACGTGTCTACCCCCGGCGGCCCGGTGCACCTGGCGCTGGCCTTCAACCCCTCGCACCTGGAGATCGTCAACCCGGTGGTCGAGGGCTCGGTGCGCTCGCGCATGGACCGCCGCGGCGACCCCAAGGGCAAGCAGGTGCTGCCGGTGTTGGTGCACGGCGACGCGGCCTTTGCCGGCCAGGGCGTGAACCAGGAAACCCTGGCGTTGTCGGAGACGCGCGGCTACCACACCGGCGGGACGGTGCACCTGATCATCAACAACCAGATCGGCTTCACTACCTCCGATCCACGCGACCTGCGCTCGACGCTGTACTGCACCGACATCATGAAGATGATCGAGTCGCCGGTGCTGCACGTCAACGGCGACGACCCGGAAGCCGTGTGCCTGGCGGTGCAGCTGGCGCTGGAGTACCGCATGGAGTTCTCGCGCGACGTGGCCGTGGACATCGTGTGCTTTCGCAAGCTGGGGCACAACGAGCAGGACACGCCCATGCTCACCCAGCCGCTGATGTACAAGAAGATCGCCCAGCATCCCGGCACGCGCAAGCTCTACGCCGACAAGCTGGCTGCGCAGGGCCTGGGCGAGAGCCTGGGCGACGAGATGGCGCGCGCCTACCGCGCCGCGCTGGAAGAAGGCAGGCACACCGTCGACCCGGTGCTGACCGACTTCAAGCGCAAGTACGCCGTGGACTGGAGTCCGTTCCTGGGCAAGGCCTGGACCGACGCCGGCGACACCGCCATCCCGCTCACCGAGTGGAGGCGGCTGGCTGAGCGCATCACGCACGTGCCGGACAGCGTGACGCCGCACCAGCTGGTCAAGCGCGTGCTGGACGACCGCGCCGCCATGGGCCGGGGCGAGATCAACGTCGACTGGGGGATGGGCGAGCACATGGCGTTCGCGTCGCTGGTGGCTGCCGGCTACGCGGTGCGCCTGTCGGGCGAGGACAGCGGGCGGGGCACCTTCACGCACCGCCACGCCGTCATCCACGACCAGAAGCGCGAGAAGTGGGACGAGGGGACCTACGTTCCGCTGCAGCACGTGGCCGAGAACCAGGCGCCCTTCACGGTCATCGACTCGATCCTGTCGGAGGAGGCGGTGCTGGCCTTCGAATACGGCTACGCCTCGAACGACCCCAACACGCTGGTCATCTGGGAGGCGCAGTTTGGCGACTTCGCCAACGGCGCGCAGGTGGTCATCGACCAGTTCATCGCCTCGGGTGAGGTCAAGTGGGGGCGCCTCAACGGCCTGACCCTGATGCTGCCGCACGGCTACGAGGGCCAGGGCCCGGAGCACAGCTCGGCGCGCCTGGAGCGCTTCATGCAGCTGGCGGCCGAGGCCAACATGCAGATCGTGCAGCCCACCACGGCCAGCCAGATCTTTCACGTGCTGCGCCGCCAGATGCTGCGCGACTTGAGGAAGCCGCTGGTCATCATGACCCCGAAGTCGCTGCTGCGCAACAAGGACGCCACCTCGCCCGTGTCCGAGTTCACGGAAGGCTCGTTCCGCACCGTGCTGGGCGAGCAGGACGCGGCAGTGGCCAGGAACGCCGCCAAGGTCAAGCGGGTCATCGTCTGCTCGGGCAAGGTCTACTACGATCTGGTCAAGAAGCGCGCCGAGAAGGAAAGCACGAGCGTCGCCATCGTCCGCATCGAGCAGCTCTACCCCTTCCCGCACAAGGTCTTCGGCGCCGAGCTGAAGAAATACCCCAACGCCACCGAGCTGGTGTGGTGCCAGGACGAGCCGCAGAACCAGGGCGCCTGGTTCTTCATCCAGCACAACATCCACGAGAACATGCAGCCTGGCCAGAAGCTCGGCTACGCGGGCCGCGCCGCCTCCGCATCGCCGGCCGTGGGCTATGCACACCTGCACCAGGAGCAGCAGAAGGCGCTGGTGGAAGCAGCGTTTGCCAAGCTCAAGGGTTTTGTCCTGACCAAGTAAGGCCGAGAAACCCATCCGCACCGTCCAGACAAAACCCTTTTGGAAAGCATTCGAAAAATGTCCATCGTAGAAGTCAAGGTTCCCCAGCTGTCCGAGTCCGTGGCCGAGGCCACGCTGATCGCGTGGAAGAAGCAGGCCGGCGAGGCCGTGGCGGCCGACGAGATCCTGATCGAGATCGAGACCGACAAGGTGATCCTGGAAGTGCCGGCCCCGGCGGCGGGCGTGCTGGCGGAGATCGTGGAGGGCGATGGCGCCACCGTCGCCTCGGAACAGGTGATCGCCCGCATCGACACCAACGCCGTGGCTTCGGCTGCACCCGCGCCGGCTGCGGCTTCCGCG
>NZ_ALEE01000779.1 GCF_000282995.1 Melaminivora alkalimesophila | reverse complement strand
GCCCCGGCCCCCGCCGCAGCGGCCACCGGTGGCAGCAAGGGCGACGTCGCCATGCCGGCGGCCGCCAAGATCCTGTCGGAAAAGGGCCTGTCGCCCTCCGACGTGCCGGGCAGCGGCAAGGACGGCCGCGTGACCAAGGGCGATGCGCTGGCGGCCTCCGCCGGCGGCGCGAAGTCCACGGCCGCGGCCATTCCGACGGGCGTGCCGACCAAGGCGCTGCCCCAGGTGGCCGCCCCGACGTCGGCCCAGGACCTGGGCGATCGCCCCGAGCAGCGCGTGCCCATGACCCGCCTGCGCGCCCGCATCGCCGAGCGCCTGCTGCAGTCGCAGTCCACCAACGCCATCCTGACCACCTTCAACGAGGTCAACATGGCGCCGGTGATGGAACTGCGCAAGAAGTTCCAGGACCAGTTCACCAAGGAACATGGCGTCAAGCTCGGCTTCATGAGCTTCTTCGTGAAGGCGGCAGTGCACGCGCTCAAGAAGTTCCCGGTGCTCAACGCCAGCGTGGACGGCAACGACATCATCTACCACGGCTACTTCGACATCGGCATCGCCGTGGGCTCGCCGCGCGGCCTGGTGGTGCCGATCCTGCGCAACGCCGATCAGATGAGCTTTGCCGACATCGAGAAGAAGATCGCCGAGTTCGGCAAGAAGGCGCAGGAAGGCAAGCTCGGCATCGAGGAGATGACCGGCGGCACCTTCTCGATTTCCAACGGCGGCACCTTCGGCTCGATGATGTCCACGCCGATCATCAACCCGCCGCAATCGGCCATCCTGGGCGTGCACGCCACCAAGGACCGCGCCGTGGTGGAGAACGGCCAGATCGTGGTGCGCCCGATGAACTACCTGGCGATGTCCTACGACCACCGCATCATCGACGGCCGCGAGGCCGTGCTCGGCCTGGTGGCGATGAAGGATGCGCTGGAAGACCCGTCGCGCCTGCTGTTCGACCTGTAAGCACCCGAGGAACGGTCCTCTTCCCCGCTTCGTGAACCCACCCTTGGCCCGGCCCTGCGGTGGGTTTTTCTTTCCGAACCATTTTCTCCCAGCACCATGAGCAAGCAATTCGACGTCATCGTGATCGGCGCCGGCCCCGGCGGCTACATCGCGGCCATCCGCGCGGCACAACTCGGCATGCAGGTCGCCTGCATCGACGAATGGAAGAACGACCAGGGCGGCCCCGCGCCCGGCGGCACCTGCACCAACGTGGGCTGCATCCCGTCCAAGGCGCTGCTGCAGTCGTCTGAATACTTCGAGCACGCCAACAAGCACTTTGCCGACCATGGCATCACGGCCAAGGACGTGAAGGTGGACGTGGCCAAGATGATCGGCCGCAAGGACACCATCGTGCGCCAGACCAACGAAGGGATCCTGTACCTGTTCAAGAAGAACAAGGTCAGCTTCTTTCACGGCACGGGCGCGTTCTCCAGGGCGGTGGAGGGCGGCTACGAGATCACGGTGAACGGCGCGGCGAGCGAAACGCTGGTCGGCAAGCAGATCATCGTCGCGACCGGCTCCAGCGCGCGCGCGCTGCCGGGCGTGGACTTCGACGAGCAGGCCATCCTGTCCAACGACGGGGCGCTGGCCCTGGGCGCCGTGCCCAAGACCCTGGGCGTGATCGGCTCGGGCGTGATCGGGCTGGAGATGGGCAGCGTCTGGCGCCGCCTGGGTGCCGAGGTGACGGTGCTGGAGGGCCTGCCGACCTTCCTGGGCGCCGTCGACGAGCAGATCGCCAAGGAAGCGAAGAAGGCCTTCGACAAGCAGGGCCTGAAGATCGAGCTGGGTGTGAAGATTGGCGAGGTCAAGAAGGGCAAGAAGGGCGTGAGCGTCGCCTACACCAACGGCAAGGGCGAGGCGGCGAGCCTGGAGGTCGAGAAGCTGATCGTCTCCATCGGCCGCGTGCCGAACACGCGCGGGCTGAACGGCGAGGCCGTGGGCCTGAAGCTGGACGAGCGCGGCGCGGTGGTGGTGGACGCGCAGTGCCGCACCAGCCTGCCGGGCGTCTGGGCGGTGGGCGACGTGGTGCGCGGCCCGATGCTGGCGCACAAGGCCGAGGAAGAGGGCGTCGCGGTGGCCGAGCGCATCGCCGGCCAGCATGGGCATGTCAATTTCGACACCATTCCCTGGGTCATCTACACCAGCCCGGAGATCGCCTGGGTGGGCCGCACCGAGCAGCAACTCAAGGAGCAGGGCGTCAAATACCGCGCCGGCACCTTCCCCTTCATGGCCAACGGCCGGGCGCGCGCCTTGGGCGACACCACCGGCATGGTCAAGTTCCTGGCCGATGCCGAAACCGACGAGATCCTGGGCGTGCACATGGTCGGGCCCTCGGTCAGCGAACTGATCGCCGAGGCGGTGGTCGCCATGGAGTTCAAGGCCAGCAGCGAAGACATCGCGCGCATCTGCCATGCCCACCCCTCGCTGGCCGAGGCGACCAAGGAGGCGGCGCTGGCGGTGGACAAGCGCACCCTGAACTTCTGAAGCGCCGCCGCGATCGGTGGCGGCAGCCGGCTGCCGGGGCCTGCGAGGGCCCACCGGCGGCCTCTTGGTGCCGAATGCGAGGATCAACGTGAACGTCAGGCAGGCCTACGAGGCGGAGCTGGCCGCCAAGGGTTTCCGGAGCGACCCGGCGCAATTGCGCGCGGTCGAGGCCCTGGAACGCTGCGCGCAGGAATGGAGCGCCTACAAGCAGCGCCGCTCCAACGCCCTCAAGAAGCTGATCCACCGGCCGGAAGTGCCCAGGGGGGTCTACATGTACGGCGGCGTCGGGCGTGGCAAGAGCTTCCTGATGGATTGCTTCTTCAACGCCGTGCCGCTCAGGCGCAAGGTGCGCCTGCACTTCCACGAGTTCATGCGCGAGGTGCACCGGGAGCTGGCAGTGCTGCAAGGCCGCCAGAACCCGCTCGACGTGCTGGGCGCGCGCATCGCGCGGCGCTACAAGCTGATCTGCTTCGACGAGTTCCACATCGCGGACATCACGGATGCGATGATCCTGCACCGCCTGCTCGTGGCGCTGTGGGACCACGGCGTAGGTTTCGTCACCACCTCCAACTTCCGCCCGGACGAGCTCTACCCCGACGGCCTGCACCGGGACCGGATCCTGCCGGCCATCGAGCTGCTGAACCAGCGGCTGGAGGTGGTGAACGTGGATAACGGCACCGACTACCGGCGCCGCACGCTGGAGAACGCCCGGCTCTACCACTGCCCGCTCGGGCCGGAGGCGGAAGCCGCCATGGCGCAGACCTTCGAGCTCCTCGCCTCCACGCGCGACGAGGACCCGGTGCTGCACATCGAGGCGCGCGAGATCCGGGCGCTGCGGCGCGCGGGGGGCGTGGTCTGGTTCGATTTCCGCGAGCTGTGCATGGGGCCGCGTTCACAGAACGACTACCTGGAGATCGCCTCGCAGTTCCATACCGTGCTGCTGTCGAACGTGCCGCACATGCCGGTGAACATGGCCTCGCCCGCACGGCGCTTCACCTGGCTGGTGGATGTGCTCTACGACCGGCGGGTCAAGCTGATCATGTCGGCCGAGGTGCCGCCCGAAGCGCTCTACACCGAGGGGCCGCTGGTGCACGAATTCCCGCGCACGGTCTCGCGCCTGCAGGAGATGCAGTCGCGCGAGTTCCTGGCGCTGGAGCGGCGCGTGGTCGACACGGGCCTGACCTGAGGCCATGCGCATGGCCGGCTCGGCATCGACCATGCTCCGTGGCTGTGCGCTGGCCGTGCTGGTGTGGCTGGTGTCTG
>NZ_ALEE01000778.1 GCF_000282995.1 Melaminivora alkalimesophila | reverse complement strand
GCTGGTGTCTGCCCCGCCCGCCGTGGCACAGGGGCCCGCCGCCCCGTCGGCAAGAGAGGGTGAGCGCACCCAGCTGCAGGCCGAGCTGGAGGCCGAGCGTGCGGCCCTGCGTGAGGCGCTGGCGCGGCAGGAGCAGGCCTGCTACCAGCGTTTCGCCGTGACGGGCTGCCTGCAGCAGGCGCGCCGCGCGGCCCGCGAGCAGGACAATGCCCTGCTGGAGCGCCAGCGTGCGCTCCAGGCACAGGAGCGGCAGGAGCGGGC
>NZ_ALEE01000777.1 GCF_000282995.1 Melaminivora alkalimesophila | reverse complement strand
GGCAGGAGCGGGCCCGCCTCAAGCCGCCAGCGCCCGCCGCGCCTGCGGACGTTGCCGAGGAGCGCCCCGGGACGGGCCACGCGCTCCCCGAGGCGGCGGAGGCGCCGCCGCCCCGGCCCCCTCGGGCGCGAGCAAGGCCCGAGCGCGCCGAGCGTTCGGCGAAACCCGCCCGGGCGGCTGCAGCGCCACGGGCGCCGGCCGTGCGCAAGGAAGAGACCGAAGACCGGCAGAGGCGGGAGGCCCAGGCGCGGGCGCGCTTCATGGAACGCCAGGAGCGGGCCCGCCAGCGGCGCGAGGCGTACGAGCGCCGGCGCGCCGAGGACGAGGCGGCGGGCCGCGTCCCGGCCGCTGCGCTGCCGCCTGCAGCAGCGCCCTGAGCCCCGCCGGCCGGACCCCAGGGAAGGGTCGGCCCGGGCCGGTCAGTGAAAGCCTGCCGGCGTCGGGGCGGATGCCGGCGGCAACGAGGCGTTCCTGGGCTCTTCCAGGGCCTCGACCTTGACGACCGCAAGCGAGAGGTTGTCGCCGCCGCCGCGCGCGCGCGTGCGCGCCTTGTCGATCAGGAACTCGCTCGCCTCGCGCGGCGAGAGCGCCTGCAATACCGAGGCCAGCTCCTGGGTGCTGAAGTAGTGCCACACCCCATCGCTGCAGGCGAGCAGCACGTCCCCGGGCTGGAGCTGGTGGATCAGGTGGGGCGTGAGCGGCGGATCGCTCTCCGTGCCGAGGCATCCCACCAGGATGTTCGACTGCGGATGCGCCAGCGCCGCCTCCTCGCTGAGCTCGCCGCGGTCCACCAGCATTTGCACGTAGGAGTGGTCGCTGGTGCGGTGCACGAGTCGGCCATCCCGGAAGTGGTAGATGCGCGAGTCGCCCGCGTGCACCCAGTGGCAGTCGCCGCGCGGGTTGATGAGGAAGGCGGCAATGGTGCTGTGCGGTTCCTGCTCGGACGAGATGGCGGTGAGGCGAATGACGATGTGCGACTCCTGGGCGATGTGCCCGAGCAGGGCGCCGGCGTCGTCCGTCTCCGGCGAGTAGCGCTCGAACAGCTGGCGTGCCGTCAACATCACCTGGTCGGAGGCCTTGCGGCCGCCGCTGCGCCCGCCCATGCCGTCGGCGACCACGCCGAGGACGCAGCCGTGCGCGCGCGGGTGGGGCAGCAGCACCACCTGGTCCTGCTGGTATTCCCGGTCGCCCCGGTGGATGCCGGTGGCGGCGACGAGTCGAAAGGCCCGCTTCATGGGAGGGATCTTCGGGACGGGGTGCAGCAGCTGCGGGCGATCACCAGAACTTCCACCAGGGCTGGTCCTTGGTGCGAAAACCGCTCTGGAGCAGGGTGGTTTGCGGATAGCTGGCACGCAGCACGCGCTCGGCGTCGTCGCGCAGCTGGGTCATGCCCAGGGCGTCGTAGGAGCGCACCAGGATGTAGAGCGCCTCCTCGGTCGCCGGCACGTCCTTGTAGTCGGCAATGGCGCTCTGGGCGCGGTTCACGGCCGCCACGTAGGCGCCGCGCTCGAAGTAGTAGCGCGCGACGTGCACCTCGTACTGGGCCAGCGAATTGACGATGTAGGTCATGCGCTGGCGCGCATCCGGGGTGTAGCGCGAATCGGGAAAGCGCGTCACCAGCTCGCGAAAGGCCTCGAAGGAATCCTTGGCGGCCTTCTGGTCGCGCTCGGACAGGTCCTGGCGCGACAGCCAGGAAAACAGCCCCAGATCGTCGTTGAAGTTGACCAGGCCCTTCAGGTACAGGGCGTAGTCGTAGGCCGGGCTGGCCGGGTGCAGCTTCATGAAGCGGTCCAGCGTCGCCACGGCCTGGGCCTTCTCGCCGCCCTTGTACTGGGCGTAGGCCTTCTCCAGTTGGGCCTGCTGGGCCAGCGGGGTGCCAGCAGCCCGGCCCTCCAGCTTCTCCAGCAGCGGCACCGCCTTGTCGTAGGCGCCGCCCTGCAGCTCGTCGCGCGCCTCGGAGTGGATCTTCTCGGGGCTCCAGCCGGCGGTCCTGTCTTCGCTGGTGCTGGAGCAACCCATGAGCAGGGCAGCAGCCAGCAGGGCCGGGATCAGGGGCAGGGGTGAACGCAACATGGCGGCAGCTCTCGGGCGGTGAACGGAAATCTGGGCGCGGCAGACGGCATCGGCCGGCCAATCATGCATTGTATGTACCTGCGCAGGGTGGCAGCGTGCGCAGCGGGCACCGGGGCCGTTGGATTTCTACAATGCAGGGATGTTTGTCCACCTGCGTCTGCACACCGAGTTTTCCGTCGTCGACGGCACCGTCCGCATCGGCGAGATCGTCCGGGCGGCGGCCGCCGATGGGCAACCCGCTCTGGCGATCACCGACCTGAACAACCTGTTCGGCGCAATCAAGTTCTACCGCGAGGGGCGGGCCAGGGGCGTCAAGCCCATCATCGGTGCGGAGGTCACGCTGGCCGGCGGGGCGGACCAGCCCGCCGCCACCTCGCGGCTGCTGCTGCTGGTCCAGGAAACCCAGGGCTACCTGAACCTGTGCGAATTGCTGGCGCGGGCCTGGACGGGGAACCAGGGCGCCGGGCAGCCGGCCTGTGCGTGGCAGTGGCTGGAAGAGCTCTCGGGCGGCTTGATTGCTCTGTCCGGGGCACAGGCCGGGCCGGTCGGGCAGGCGCTGCTGCGCGGCGCCCAGGATACGGCAGAAGCCGCGGCGGCGCGGCTGGCGGCCATGTTCCCCCAGCGCTTCTACATCGAGCTGCAGCGCGCCGGGCGGTCCGACGACGAGGCGCACGTACAGGCGGCGGCGCAGCTGGCGGCGCGGCTGGGGCTGCCGG
>NZ_ALEE01000776.1 GCF_000282995.1 Melaminivora alkalimesophila | reverse complement strand
GCGGCTGGGGCTGCCGGTGGTCGCCACGCACCCGATCCAGTTCCTCGCTCCCGAGGACTACGAGGCGCACGAGGTGCGCGTGTGCATCGCCGAGGGCGAAATCCTCGCGAATCCGCGCCGCGTGCGCCGCTTCACGCGCGAGCAGCATTTCAAGCGCGGCACGGAGATGGCGGAGCTGTTCGCCGACCTGCCCTCGGCGCTGGCCAATAGCGTGGAGATCGCGCGCCGCTGCAACCTCGAACTGGTGCTGGGCAAGCCCCAGCTGCCGCACTTCCCGACCCCCGATGGGATGCCCATCGACGAGTATTTCCGCCAGTCCGCCCGCCAGGGGCTGGAAGAGCGGCTGCAGCTTCTCTACCCGGACGAGGCGGCGCGCGAACAGGTCCGGCCGCGCTACCTGGAGCGGCTGGAGTTCGAGCTGCGCACCATCCTCGACATGGGCTTTCCCGGCTACTTCCTGATCGTCGGCGACTTCATCCAGTGGGCCAAGGCGAACGGCTGCCCGGTGGGCCCGGGGCGCGGTTCGGGCGCCGGTTCGCTGGTGGCCTACGCGCTCAAGATCACTGACCTGGATCCGCTGCAGTACAACCTGCTGTTCGAGCGTTTCCTGAACCCGGAGCGGGTGTCCATGCCCGACTTCGACATCGATTTTTGCCAGGCCAACCGCGACCGGGTCATCGACTATGTCAAGGACAAGTACGGCAAGGAGGCGGTGAGCCAGATCGCCACCTTCGGCACCATGGCGGCCAAGGCGGCGATCCGCGACGTGGGCCGCGTCATGGACATGAGCTACACCTTCTGCGACGGCATCTCCAAGCTGGTGCCGGGCAAGCCGGGCATGAGCTACACGCTGGCCTACCCGCCCGAGCCGCGGCGCGAGGGCGACAAGAACAACTACGCTCTGGAGCTCGAGCCCCTGCTGTACGAGCGCGTGCGCAAGGAAGAAGACGTGCGCACCGTCATCGAGATGGCGCAGAAGCTCGAAGGGCTGACGCGCAACGTCGGCATGCATGCCGGTGGCGTGCTGATCGCGCCGGGCAAGCTGACCGACTTCTGCCCGCTCTACCAGCAGCCCGGGAGCGAGTCGGCCGTGAGCCAGTACGACAAGGACGACGTGGAGGCGATCGGGCTGGTGAAGTTCGACTTCCTGGGCTTGGCGACGCTGACTATCCTGGAGATCGCGCGCGAGCTGATCCAGAAGCGCCACAAGGGGCGCGAGGATTTTTCGTACGAACAGGTACCGCTCGACGATGCGCGCACCTACCGGCTGTTTGCCGACGGCCGCACGGAGGCCGTGTTCCAGTTCGAAAGCCGCGGCATGCAAGGCATGCTGCGCGAGGCACGCCCCAGCCGCCTGGAAGACCTGATCGCCCTGAACGCGCTGTACCGGCCCGGCCCGATGGACCTGATCCCCAGCTTCGTCGCACGCAAGCACGGGCGCGAGGAAGTGGTCTATCCGCACCCGCTGGTCGAGCCGGTGCTGGCCGAGACCTACGGCATCATGGTCTACCAGGAGCAGGTCATGCAGACCGCCCAGGTGCTGGGCGGCTACTCGCTGGGCGGCGCCGACATGCTGCGCCGCGCGATGGGCAAGAAGAAGCCCGAGGAGATGGCCGAGCACCGCGAGATCTTCCGCAAGGGCGCGGCCGAGAAGGGCATCGGCCAGGCCCAGGCCGACGAGGTCTTCGACCTGATGGAGAAGTTCGCAGGCTACGGCTTCAACAAGTCGCACGCCGCCGCCTACTCCCTGCTCGCCTACCACACGGGCTGGCTGAAGGTGCACTACACGGCCGAGTTCTACTGCGCCAACATGACCGTGGAAATGGACGACACGGACAAGCTGAAGGTGCTGTACGAGGATGCGGTCAAGCATTTCGGCATCCGCTTCGAGGCGCCGGACATCAACCGCGGCGGCTACCGCTTCGAACCGATCACCGACAAGGTGATCCGCTACGGGCTCGGGGCCGTCAAGGGAACGGGCCAGCAGGCGATCGAGGCCATCATCGCGGCGCGCGAGGGGCGGGGCGCCGGCCCGCAGGCCGAGGTCGTGGGGCCGTTTCGCAGCCTCTACGATTTCTGCGTGCGCGTGGATCGCTCGCGCGTCAACAAGCGCACCGTGGAGGCGCTGATAAAGGCCGGGGCGTTCGACCGGCTGCACGACAACCGGGCGCAGCTGGTCGCCTCCATCGATCGGGCCTTCGATTTTGCGAACGCGCAGGCGGCGAACGCCAACCAGGGCGGCCTGTTCGACATGATGGGCGAGGACGCCATCGGCTCGAGCACCCAGGAGCCCGAGCTGGTCGCGGCCGAGCCCTGGAGCGTGCGCGAGCGCCTCACCCAGGAAAAGAGCGCCATCGGCTTCTATCTGTCGGGCCACCTGTTCGACGAGGTCGCGGCCGAAGTGCGGCGCTTTGTGCGCACGCCCATCGCCGAGCTGGCCGACAGTCGCGAGGCCCAGCTGGTCGCCGGCATCGTCACCGACTTTCGCGCGATCAACGGCCAGCGCGGGCGGCTCGGCCTGTTCCGCCTGGACGACGGCTCGGCGAGCATCGAGGCCAGCGCCGATGAGGCGGTGCTGGCGGCCGCCGCCGCGCTGCTGCGCGACGACGAGTTCGTGGTGGCGAGCGGCCGCCTGCAGCCGGACCATTTCAGCGGCGGGCTGCGGCTGAAGGTGCAGCAGGTCTGGGGGCTGGCGGGCGCGCGGGCACGTTTTGGACGTTATCTGCATGTCGCCGGCCAGGCGCGCCCCGACGTGGGGGCGATCGTGCGCGCCTTTCCTCCCCGGCAGGAGGAGACGGAGCACGGCGAGGTGCTGCAGCATGGCCTGCGCGTGCGCCTGGCGGTGCACTGCGAGGCGCCTGACGGGGCTGCGGTCGCGGAGCTGCAGCTGGGCGAGGACAGCTGTTTCTATCCCTGCGACGCGGCGCTGGCGGCCTGGAGCAGCCAGGTCGGGGCGGACGGGGTGAGCGTGGTGTACGAGCAGCCCGAAATCGCTTGAAAAATGCGTCCGAGACGCCAATTTCCCTAAGACCGCGCGAGAGCGCGGCTGGCTAGAATGAATTTCATGGCAACCCTTCCTCCCTCGCAGCCCCCTGCGCAGCCCCAGTCCCCTGCACGGGACGGTGGCGGCGCCGTCGTGCTCGAGCGGCGGCCTCAGAAAACGCGA
>NZ_ALEE01000775.1 GCF_000282995.1 Melaminivora alkalimesophila | reverse complement strand
CGGCCTCAGAAAACGCGACCGCCGCAGATGTACCAGGTCGTCATGCTCAATGACGACTACACCCCGATGGAGTTCGTGGTCGTGGTCCTACAAGAGTTCTTCAACAAGGACCGCGAAGCGGCCACGCGCATCATGCTCAAGATCCATCTGGACGGCAAAGGCGTCTGTGGGGTCTATACCCGGGACGTCGCGGCGACCAAGGTGGAGCAGGTCCTCAGCGCCGCGCGCGACGCCGGCCACCCATTGCAATGCCTGAGCGAGCCCGTTGAATAAGTGGCCCCTGCACCCGAACTACAGTCATCCCTCACGCGCAAGCACATAGGAGTTCTCAAATGATTGCCCAGGAACTGGAAGTCAGCTTGCACATGGCCTTCGTCGAGGCCCGTCAGCAGCGCCACGAGTTCATCACCGTGGAGCATCTGCTGCTTGCATTGCTCGATAACCCCAGCGCAGCCGAAGTGCTGCGCGCATGCGCCGCAAATCTCGACGACCTGCGCGCATCGCTGACCAATTTCATCAAAGACAACACCCCGCAAGTCGCCGGCAGCGACGAGGTGGACACGCAGCCCACGCTGGGCTTCCAGCGCGTGATCCAGCGCGCCATCATGCACGTGCAGTCCACCGGCAACGGCAAGAAGGAAGTGACCGGCGCGAACGTGCTGGTCGCCATCTATGGCGAGAAGGATTCGCACGCCGTCTACTACCTGCACCAGCAGGGGGTGACGCGTCTGGACGTGGTGAACTACATCGCCCACGGCATCAAGAAGGGCGAGCCGCAGGAGCCTGCCAAGGCCGAGAACCAGGCCGAGGCCGAGGAAGGCGCACAGGGCGAGCGCAGCGAGAAGGCCTCGCCGCTGGAGCAATACACGCTGAACCTCAACCAGGCGGCCAAGGACGGCAAGATCGATCCGCTGATCGGCCGCAACTACGAGGTCGAGCGCACCATCCAGATCCTGTGCCGCCGCCGCAAGAACAACCCGCTCCTGGTGGGTGAAGCCGGCGTGGGCAAGACGGCGATCGCTGAAGGGCTGGCCTGGCGCATCACCCAGGGCGACGTGCCGGAGATCCTCTCCGAGGCCACGGTGTACTCGCTGGACATGGGCGCGCTGCTGGCGGGCACCAAGTACCGCGGCGACTTCGAGCAGCGCCTCAAGGGCGTCTTGAAGAGCCTCAAGGACAAGCCCAACGCCATCCTGTTCATCGACGAGATCCACACGCTGATCGGCGCCGGCGCCGCATCGGGCGGGACGCTGGACGCCTCCAACCTGCTCAAGCCCGCGCTGTCCTCGGGCCAGCTCAAGTGCATCGGCGCGACCACCTTCACCGAGTACCGCGGCATCTTCGAGAAGGATGCGGCGCTGTCGCGGCGCTTCCAGAAGGTGGACGTGGTCGAGCCGACGGTCGCCGAGACGGTGGACATCCTCAAGGGCCTCAAGAGCCGCTTCGAGGAGCACCACAGCGTCAAGTACGCCGCCGCCGCGCTGCAGGCCGCGGCCGAGCTGTCGGCCAAGTACATCAACGACCGGCACCTGCCCGACAAGGCCATCGACGTGATCGACGAGGCCGGGGCGGCGCAGCGCATCCTGGTGCCCTCCAAGCGCAAGAAGACCATCGGCAAGACCGAGATCGAGGAGATCGTCGCGAAGATCGCCCGCATCCCGCCCGCCAACGTCAGCAACGACGACCGCAGCAAGCTGCAGACGCTCGAGCGTGACTTGAAGAGCGTGGTCTTTGGCCAGGACAAGGCGCTGGAGGTGCTGGCCGCCAGCGTGAAGATGGCGCGCTCGGGCCTGGGCAAGGGCGACAAGCCGATCGGCTCCTTCCTGTTCTCCGGCCCCACGGGCGTCGGCAAGACCGAGGCCGCCAAGCAGCTGGCCTACATCATGGGCGTCGAGCTGATCCGCTTCGACATGTCGGAGTACATGGAGCGCCACGCCGTGAGCCGCCTGATCGGCGCGCCCCCGGGCTACGTGGGCTTCGACCAGGGTGGTCTGCTGACCGAGGCCATCACCAAGAAGCCGCACTCGGTGCTGCTGCTCGACGAGATCGAGAAGGCGCACCCGGACATCTTCAACGTGCTGCTGCAGGTCATGGACCACGGCACGCTGACCGACAACAACGGGCGCAAGGCCGACTTCCGCAACGTCATCATCATCATGACGACGAACGCGGGGGCCGAGACCATGAACAAGGCGACCATCGGCTTCACCAACCCGCGCCAGGCGGGCGACGAGATGGCCGACATCAAGCGCCTGTTCACGCCGGAGTTCAGGAACCGCCTGGATGCCGTGGTGAGCTTCAAGCCGCTGGACGAGCAGGTCATCCTGCGCGTGGTGGACAAGTTCCTGCTGCAACTGGAGCAGCAGCTGGCCGAGAAGAAGGTCGAGGTCACCTTCACCGACACGCTGCGCAAGCACCTGGCGAAGAAGGGCTTCGATCCACTGATGGGCGCGCGGCCCATGCAGCGCCTGATCCAGGACATGATCCGCAAGGCGCTGGCCGACGAGCTGCTGTTCGGTCGCCTCACCGAGGGCGGGCGCCTGACGGTCGACATCGAGGAGAAGACCGACGAGAAGGGCGCCGAGACGGCCGAGGTCAAGCTCGATATCCAGCCGCTGCCCAAGAAGGAGCGCGGCGCCAAGTCCGAGCCTGCCGAGCCGGAGGAGGCGACCGCCGACTGAAGAAAGGGTGGCTTGCAGGCGCGCATCTGCCGCGCCTGTGCTGTCTCGTCTTCATAAACCGCTGCCTTCGGGCAGCGTTTTTTTTGGGGCCCGGCCCGGTGGGGGTCGGCCCAGGCGGCCGGCGAATCAGGGTTAACGCTTAGAATTTTGCATTGCGGTACAGAATTGCGAAAAACGGGATGTTGGCGCTGCCGGTCACGGACAATGGGGACGGTCGCCGCCGCCCGTGCGCGCTGCTGTGCGACCGAGCCCCAGTTCTGCGTTTTTGTTGACTTGAAAGACACGGATGAGCACCCAGCAACCCACCATCATCTACACCCTGACCGACGAGGCCCCGCGCTTGGCGACCGCCTCGTTCCTGCCGATCGTGCGGGCCTTTGCCGCTCCCGCGGGCATCCATGTGGCGGAGAGCGACATCTCTGTGGCGGCGCGCATCCTGGGCGAGTTCCCGGAGTACCTGAGCGACGAGCAGCGGGTGCCGAACAACCTTGCGGAGCTGGGCAGAAAGACGCTGCAGCCCGACGCCAACATCATCAAGCTGCCCAACATCAGCGCTTCGGTGGCCCAGCTGATGGCCGCCATCAAGGAGCTGCAGGACAAGGGCTACGCCATTCCCGACTTCCCCGAGGACCCGAAGACGGAGGAGGAAAAGGCGATCCGCGCGCGCTACAACAAGTGCATCGGCAGCGCCGTGAACCCGGTGCTGCGCGAGGGCAACTCGGACCGCCGGGCGCCCAAGGCGGTCAAGGAATACGCGCGCAAGCACCCGCACCACATGGGCGAATGGAGCCCGGCCTCGCGCAGCCACGTCTCGCACATGCACCACGGCGACTTCTACCATGGCGAGAAGTCGATGACGCTGGACCGCGCGCGCGACGTGAAGATGGAGCTGATCACCAAGAGCGGCCAGACCATCGTCCTCAAGCCCAAGGTCAGCCTGCTCGACCGCGAGGTCATCGACTCCATGTTCATGAGCAAGAAGGCGCTGCTGGAGTTCTACGAGAAGCAGATCGAGGACGCGCGCAAGACCGGCGTGATGTTCTCGCTGCACGTGAAGGCCACCATGATGAAGGTCTCGCACCCGATCGTGTTCGGGCACTGCGTGCGCATCTTCTACAAGGAAGCCTTCGAGAAGCACGCCAAGCTGTTCGAGGAGCTGGGCGTGAACGTCAACAACGGCATGGTCAACCTCTACGACAAGCTCGAGCAGTTGCCCAGCGCGCTGCGCGAGGAGGTGTTGCGCGACCTGCATGCCTGCCACGAGAACCGGCCGGAACTGGCCATGGTCGACTCGGCACGGGGCATCACCAACTTCCACTCGCCCAACGACATCATCGTGGACGCCTCGATGCCGGCGATGATCCGAAACGGCGGCAAGATGTGGGGGCCGGACGGGCGCCTGAAGGACGTCAAGGCCGTGATGCCCGAATCGACATTCGCCCGCATCTACCAGGAGATGATCAACTTCTGCAAGTGGCACGGCGCGTTCGATCCGCGCACCATGGGCACCGTGCCCAACGTCGGCCTGATGGCGCAGCAGGCCGAGGAATACGGCAGCCACGACAAGACCTTCGAAGTCCCCGAGGACGGCGTGGCCAACATCACCGACCTGAACACCGGGGAAGTCCTGATGAGCCAGAACGTCGAGGCCGGCGACATCTGGCGCATGTGCCAGACCAAGGACGCCGCCATCCGCGACTGGGTCAAGCTTGCCGTCACGCGCGCGCGCAATTCGGGCATGCCGGTGGTGTTCTGGCTGGACCAGTACCGCCCGCACGAGGCGCAGCTGATCACCAAGGTCAAGATGTACCTGCACGAGCACGACACCACGGGCCTCGATATCCAGATCATGAGCCAGGTGCGCGCCATGCGCTATACGCTCGAGCGGGTGATCCGCGGCCTGGACACCATCAGCGCCACGGGCAACATCCTGCGCGACTACCTCACCGACCTGTTCCCGATCATGGAGCTGGGCACCAGCGCCAAGATGCTGTCGATCGTTCCGCTGATGGCCGGCGGCGGCATGTACGAGACCGGCGCGGGCGGCTCGGCCCCGAAGCACGTGCAGCAGCTGGTGGAAGAAAACCACCTGCGCTGGGATTCGCTGGGCGAGTTCCTCGCGCTGGCGGTTTCGTTGGAGGACCTGGGGCTCAAGAACAACAACCCGCGCGCCAAGCTGCTGGCCAAGACGCTGGACGCCGCCACGGGCCGGCTGCTGGACAACAACAAGGGTCCGAGTCCGAAGACCGGCCAGCTGGACAACCGCGGCAGCCATTTCTATCTGGCGCTTTACTGGGCCGAGGCCCTGGCCGCGCAGACCGAGGACCTGGAGCTGGCGGGCCAGTTCGCGCCCTTGGCCCGGGAACTGGCGGCCAACGAGCAGAAGATCGTGGACGAGCTCAACGCGGTGCAGGGGAAGGCGGTGGACATCGGCGGCTATTACCTGCCGGATGCGGCCAAGCTGGACGCCGTGATGCGCCCGAGCAGCACCTTCAACGCGGCGCTGCAGAAAATGGCCGCCTGAGCGGCCGCCCGAGCGCACTCCGGGGCAGGCGCGTGCCCCGGCCCCCAGAGCCGACGGCCCGCAAGGGCAGTCGGCTTTGCTCGTGCGCGCGCGCCGCCCTACCTTGCGGCGAAGGGTCCGCCCGTGAGGCGGGCGCCGGCCTTGAGGCCGCGCTGCCTGAACCAGCCCTGGTTCATCTCCAGCACGTAGCGCACCGGCCGGGCCGAGCAGTGCGAATCCTCGCTCTGGGGTTGCATGTCAGCGAGGTTGACGATGGTGCCGTCGTCCTCGAGGAAGGCAGCGGTGAGGGGCAGCAGCGTGTTCTTCATCCAGAAGCACTGGATGGCGGGCTGCTCGAAGACGAACAGCATCCCCTCGTGGGAGGGCATGTCGCGGCGCATCATCAGGCCGACCTGGCGCTGGCCGGGCGTGCGCGCCACCTGGGCCTCGATGCGGTGCATGCCCACGGCCAGTTCGGTGCGCGGCAGGTTCAGCTGCGGAGCGTCCTGGGCGGCCGCGCTGCAGGCGCCGGCCACCAGCGCCAGGGCCGCGAGCCCCTGCGTGAGGAGGGAGGAAAGGGTCGAGAAGGGGGCAAGAGGGCGGACCATGGCGCGGGCGATCGGATCAACGTCGGGATGGCAGGAAAGGGGCTTGCCGGATCGGCAGGCGGGCGGGACAAAACCGCCATTTTGCGGGTTTTCGCGGGCCGCACGGGCAGGCGAGGGGCTGCCGATGCCGCCGATGGCGCGTGGGGATGGGGGTTCGTGAAAAGGGGTTGTCGCTAGAATTTCCCCCGTCACAGCGGCCCGGAGCCGCACCGGGGCCTGCCCCGTCCCCATCACTGCGTTCACTTGGAGACCATGCCCATGAGCAGCTTCCAGCACATCAAGGTGCCGGCCGAAGGCCAGAAGATCACCGTCAACGCGGACATGAGCCTGAATGTCCCCGACCAGCCCATCATTCCCTTCATCGAGGGCGACGGCACCGGCGCCGACATCACGCCGGTCATGATCCGTGTGGTGGATGCCGCCGTGCAAAAGGCCTATGGCGGCCAGCGCAAGATCCACTGGATGGAGGTGTATGCCGGCGAGAAGTCCACGCGGGTGTACGGCCCGGATGTCTGGTTGCCGCAAGAGACCCTGACCGCCGTGCGCGACTACGTGCTCTCCATCAAGGGGCCGCTCACCACGCCCGTGGGCGGCGGCATCCGCTCGCTGAACGTGGCGCTGCGCCAGGAACTGGACTTGTACGTGTGCCTGCGACCCATCCAGTATTTCAAGGGCGTGCCCTCGCCCGTCAAGGAGCCCGAGAAGACCAACATGGTCATCTTCCGCGAGAACTCCGAGGACATCTATGCCGGCATCGAGTTCGAGGCGGAATCGGACAAGGCGAGGAAGCTCATCAAGTTTTTGCAGGACGAGTTCGGCGTCACCAAGATTCGCTTTCCCGGCACTTCCGGCATCGGCGTCAAGCCCGTCTCGCGCGAGGGCACGGAGCGGCTGGTGCGCAAGGCCATCCAGTACGCCATCGACAACGACCGGCCGAGCGTCACGCTGGTGCACAAGGGCAACATCATGAAGTTCACGGAAGGTGCCTTCCGTGACTGGGGCTATGCGCTGGCGGCCAGGGAGTTCGGGGCAGAGCCGATCGACGGCGGTCCCTGGATGCGCATGAAGAACCCACGCACTGGCAAGGAGATCACCATCAAGGACAGCATCGCCGACGCCTTCCTGCAGCAGATCCTGCTGCGTCCGGCCGAGTACAGCGTGATCGCCACGCTCAACCTCAACGGCGACTACATCTCCGACGCGCTGGCGGCGCAGGTGGGGGGGATCGGCATCGCGCCCGGCGCCAACATCTCGGATTCGGTCGCCATGTTCGAGGCCACGCACGGCACGGCTCCGAAGTACGCCGGCAAGGACTACGTGAACCCGGGCTCGGAGATCCTCTCGGCCGAGATGATGTTGCGCCACATGGGCTGGACGGAAGCCGCCGACCTGATCATCTCGTCGATGGAGAAGGCCATCCAGAGCAAGAAGGTGACCTACGATTTCGCGCGCCTGATGGAGGGCGCCACGCAGGTGAGCTGCTCGGGCTTCGGACAGGTCATGATCGACTACATGTGAGGCGCACCTGCAAGGCGGCAGCCCGGCCCGCGCTGCGCGGCCGGGCAGGCCGGCCTGCGGGCCCGTTGCCTGTACAAGGCACGAAAAAAAGCCATCCGGACGCAAATCAGGATGGCTTTTCATCTTGGCTCCTCGACCTGGGCTCGAACCAGGGACCTACGGATTAACAGTCCGGCGCTCTACCGACTGAGCTATCGAGGAACAAGACCATGATTATATACAGAAAAAATGGCGGGAAGGAAGCTTCAGCGCCCGGGCTCGGGCCGCAGCCAGAGCCAGACCAGCACGCAGGCCATGCAGGTGCAGGCGAGGATCGCCGCCCAGCGCGCCACGCCCGTCAGGACGATGACGACGGCGCACAGCGCCATCAGGGCGGTGGCGCTCCACTTGGCGCGCCGGCTCACGCGGCCCCCGTCGGCCCAGTTGCGCAGCATGGAGCCGAACAGCCGGTGGCGCCACAGCCAGGCGTGCAGGCGCGGCGAGCTGCGCGCCGCCGCCCAGCCGGCCATCAGCACGAAGACGGTGGTCGGCAGCCCGGGAACGACGATGCCAATGATGCCCATGGTCAGCGACAGCACCGCAAAGGCCAGCAGCAGCCAGCGCATCGGCGCGGGCAGGGGCGGGTGCTCGGGCACCGGTGGAATCTCGGGCGGGGACGGCTCAGGCATCGGGCCCATTGTGCCTTCCGCTGCCGCGGCGCTGCAGGGCTGTGGGAAAGGGCTCAGTCCTCCTCGATCAGGGCTTCCAGCAGCTCGCTCTCCAGGGCCATTCGGCGGGACGGGTCCTGCAGCCCCGCGCCCTCGACCAGGAAGCTGTCCTCCACCCGCTCGCCGAGCGTGCTGACCTTGGCCAGGTGGACCGACACGCCGTGGCGCGAGAGTACGCGTGCCACGCCATAGAGCAGGCCGGCGCGGTCGCCGGCGGTGATCGACAGCAGCCAGCGCGCGCCCTGGGCATCGGGGCGCAGCTCGACGCGTGGCGCAATCGGGAAGCTGCGCGCGCGCCGCGAGAGCCGGCGCGCGCGCGGCGGGGG
>NZ_ALEE01000774.1 GCF_000282995.1 Melaminivora alkalimesophila | reverse complement strand
GGCGGGGGCAGCGGCGCGTCGCTGGCCAGGGCGCGCAACAGGCCGTCCTCGACCAGCGGGGCCAGCTCCCGGTAGGGGCCCGGATGGTCGCGCGCCACCACCTGGAAGGTGTCGAGCGCGTGGCCATCGCGGCTGGTGTGCACGCGCGCATCCAGGATGGAGAAGCCGGCGCGGTCGAAGTAGCCACAGATCCGCGCGAAGAGGTCCGGCCGGTCGGGTGTGTAGATCAGCACCTCCAGCCCCTCGCCGGCCAGCGAGCGGCGCGCGCGCACCACCGGTCGGGCGGCGCCCGCGTGGCGCGACAGGTGGCGCGCGTGCCAGGCGATGTCGGGGGCGCTGTGGCGCATGAAGTAACTCAGGTCGAGCGTGTCCCAAAGGCGCTGGTGGGCCTCGGCGGGCATGGCATGCAGGGCGAGCAGGATCAGCGCCTCGCGCTTGCGGGCCTCGACCTCGGCGGCCGGGTCGGGGGCGGCGCCGCCGAGCACGCGCAGGGTGAGGCGGTACAGGTCTTCGAGCAGCTTGCCCTTCCAGGCGCTCCACACGCGCGGGCCGGTACCGCGGATGTCGGCCACCGTGAGCAGGTACAGGGCCGTGAGGCGGCGCTCATTGCCGACGCGGGCGGCGAAGGCGGCGATCACCCGTGGATCGGCCAGGTCCTGTTTCTGTGCCACCTGGCTCATGGTCAGATGTTCGCGCACAAGAAATTCGATGAGTGCGGCGTCCGCGGCGGCGATGCCGTGCTGGCGGCAGAAGCG
>NZ_ALEE01000773.1 GCF_000282995.1 Melaminivora alkalimesophila | reverse complement strand
GGCAGAAGCGCCGCGCCTCCAGCGCGCCGAGCTTCGAGTGGTCGCCGCCGCGGCCCTTGGCGATGTCGTGGAACAGCGCCGCGACGTACAGCAGCCAGGGTTGGTCCCAGCCGGCGGCCAGCTGCGAGCAGGTCGGGAACTCGTGGGCGTGTTCGGGCAGGAAGAAGCGGCGCACGTTGCGCACCACCATCAGCGTGTGCTGGTCGACGGTGTAGACGTGGAACAGGTCGTGCTGCATCTGCCCGACGATGCGCCGGAACACCCACAGGTAGCGGCCCAGCACGGAGGTCTGGTTCATCAGGCGCAGCGCGCGGGTGATGCCGCTGGGCTGGCGCAGGATGGCGAGGAACGTGGCGCGGTTGGCGGGGTCGCTGCGAAAGCGCGCGTCCATCGCATGGCGCGCGTTGTAGAGCGCGCGCAGGGTGCGCACGGACAGGCCCTGCAGCCCCGGGGTGGTCTGGTGGAGCAGGAAGGTCTCGAGGATGGCGCGCGGCTGCTTCTGGTAGAGGGTGTCGCTGGCGACTTCCAGGAGCCCGCCCCGGTCGAGGAAGCGCGCGTTGATGGGCCGCACCGGCGCGCGCGCGGGGGCCAGGCGCTCCTCGATGCCCAGCAGCAGGATCTGCGTGAGCTGGGACACCGCCTTGGCGGCCCAGTAGTAGCGGCGCATGAGCGCCTCGCTGGCGCGCATCGGCAGGCGGCGGCCATCGGGTGCGGTGCTGCGGTAGCCGAAGACTTCGGCGACGCTGGTCTGCAGGTCGAACAGCAGCCGGTCCTCGCGCCGCCCGGCCAGGGCGTGCAGGCGCGCCCGCACCAGGAACAGCAGCGCCTCGTTGCGCTCGATCTGGCGCACTTCGAAGGCGGTCGCCAGGCCGCTGGCGGCCAGGTCGTGCCAGCGGGTGCCAAGCCCGGCCGCGCGCGCCAGCCACAGGATGAGTTGCAGGTCGCGCAGGCCGCCGGGCGACTCCTTGCAGTTCGGCTCGAGCGCGTAGGGCGTGTTTTCCTGGCGCAGGTGGCGCTGGCGCATCTCCAGGGTCTTGGCCCGCAGGAAGGCGCGCACGTCCATCTGCGCGGCGTGGCTGGCCTGCAGCTGTGCGAACAGCGCCGCGTCGCCGCACAGCAGGCGCGCCTCCAGCAGGGCGGTCTGCACCGTGATGTCGGCGGCCGACTCGAGCAGACAGTCGCAGAGGGTGCGCACGCTCGCGCCGACCTCCAGGCCCGCGTCCCAGCAGCTGCCGATGAAGGCCTCTACCGCTGCCGCGGTGCCGGCCGGGGCGGCCTGCGGCAGCAGCACCAACACGTCCACGTCGGAGGCGGGAAAGAGCTGCGCGCGGCCATAGCCGCCGACCGCCACCAGCGCCGCCCCGGTGTCCGGCAGGCCCGCCTGCGCCCAGAGCCGGCACAGCAGCCGGTCGGCGAGCTGGGCCAGGCGGCGCAACAGGCTGCGGATGCCGCGCGTGGAGGCGCCCGGAGTGAGCAAGGTGCCCAGCACCGCCGCCTTGTCACGCTGGTAGCCCGCGCGCAGCACGGCCGCCGGGACGCCAGGGGAGCGGGTGGGTGGGGGCACGGCGCGCCGCGCGGCGAGGCCCTAGGTGCGCGTGGCCGCGACGAAATCGGGCAGCGGCGGATAGCCCTCCGACAGGGTCAGCACTTCGTAGCCGGTTTCGGTGACCAGCACCGTGTGCTCCCACTGGGCCGAGAGGCTGCGGTCCTTGGTCACGATGGTCCAGCCGTCGTTGCCGTGTTCCTTGACCTCGCGCCGGCCGATGTTGAGCATGGGCTCGATGGTGAAGGTCATGCCCGGGCGCAGTTCCTCGCCGGTGCCGGGGCGGCCGTAGTGCAGCACCTGCGGGTCCTCGTGGAACTTGTCGCCGATGCCGTGGCCGCAGAACTCGCGCACCACCGACAGGCCGTGGCCCTCGGCGAATTGCTGGATGGCGTGGCCCACGTCGCCCAGGCGGGCGCCCGGTCGCACCTGCAGGATGCCCAGCCACATGGCCTCGTAGGTGAGCTGCACCAGCCGCCGGGCGGCGATCGAGCACTCGCCGATCAGGAACATCCGGCTGGTGTCGCCGTACCAGCCGTCCTTGGAGATGACGGTGACGTCGACGTTCAGGATGTCGCCCTTCTTGAGCGGCTTGTCGTTCGGGATGCCGTGGCAGACCACGTTGTTCACCGAAGTGCACAGCGACTTGGGGTAGGGCGGATAGCCGGGGGGCTGGTAGCCGAGCGTGGCCGAGCGGCTGCCCTGGCGCTGCATGCACTCGGCGGCGAGCCGGTCCACCTCGTTGGTGGTCATGCCCGGGCGGATGTGCTGCGCGAGGTGGTCCAGCACCTCGGAGGCCATGCGGCCGGCCTCGCGCATGCCGGCGATGCCTGCCTGGTCTTTGATGGTGATGCTCATGGCAGCAAATTATCCCACCCGGTCCGCCGCGGCGGGCGCCGGCTTAAAATGCCCGGTTCCCGGCAAACCCGCGCCGGCCCGCGCCTTGGCCCCAGTCAGCGGCCCACGCCCGGCCGCAGCGCCTTTCAGCGTTCCATCCGAGCGTTCATCCACACAGGCCGCTACCGTGACCCTGCACATCACCACCTTCGAGGGCGGCAATGCCCTGACCCGCTTCCGCGCGCAGCAACTGCTGCCGGCCCTCGTGGCCATCCATCCCCGCATCGCGGGCGTGAGCGCCCGCCACGTGCACCTGGTGGCGCAGGAGGAGGCGCCCGACGTGGTGGCGCGCAACCGCCTCGGTGCCCTGCTGAGCTATGGCGAGCCCTATGCGGGCCCGAAGGAAGGGTGGGCGCTGTACGTGACGCCCCGCCTCGGGACGGTGTCGCCCTGGGCTTCCAAGGCAACCGACATCGCGCGCAACTGCGGCATCGCGGTGCGGCGCATCGAGCGCATCACCGAGTACCGCATTGCGCTGAAGGCGGGTCTGCTGGGCGGTGCACCGGAGCTGGACGAGGGGCAACGCAGCCGCGTGGCGGCGCTGCTGCACGACCGCATGACGGAGTCGGTGGTGGCCAGCGTGGCCGAAGCGCAGCGCCTGTTCGACGAGGTGGCGGCCGAGCCGATGGCTTTCGTCGACGTGCTGGCCGGCGGGCGGGCGGCGCTCGCGGCGGCGGACCGGGACTGGGGCCTGGCGCTGGCCGAGGACGAGATCGACTATCTGGTGGAGGCCTTCACCCGGCTGGGACGCAATCCCACCGACGTGGAACTGATGATGTTCGCGCAGGCCAACAGCGAGCATTGCCGCCACAAGATCTTCAACGCCCAGTTCACCATCGACGGCGTGGCGCAGGAGAAATCGCTGTTCGGCATGATCCGCCACACCGAGCAGGTCTCGCCGCAGCACACCGTGGTGGCCTACGCCGACAACGCCTCGGTGATGGAGGGCACGCAGGTCGAGCAGTTCGTCGCGCCCTTCGACCCCTCGCGCGGCCGGGCCGGCGCGCCCGCCTACGAAAAGCGCAGCGCGCTGCAGCACGTGCTCATGAAGGTGGAAACCCACAACCACCCGACGGCGATCTCGCCGTTCCCCGGGGCCGCCACCGGCGCCGGTGGCGAGATCCGCGACGAGGGCGCGACCGGGCGCGGCTC
>NZ_ALEE01000772.1 GCF_000282995.1 Melaminivora alkalimesophila | reverse complement strand
CTCGCGCCCGAAGGCGGGACTCACGGGCTTCACGGTCTCGCGCCTGTGGGGCAGCGAGATCGGGCGCCCGGCGCACATCGCCAGCGCGCTGCAGATCATGGTGGAGGGCCCGCTGGGCGGCGCGGCCTTCAACAACGAATTCGGCCGGCCGAACCTGGCGGGCTACTTTCGCGAGTACGAGCAGCAGGTGGGCGACGTGCTGCGCGGCTACCACAAGCCGATCATGATCGCCGGCGGCGTGGGCAGCATCGACGCGCGCCTGACGCACAAGATCGAGTTTCCCGCCGGCACGCTGCTGGTGCAGCTGGGCGGCCCCGGGATGCGCATCGGCATGGGCGGCGGCGCCGCCAGCTCCATGGCCAGCGGCACCAATGCCGCCGAGCTGGATTTCGACTCGGTGCAGCGCGGCAACCCGGAGATCGAGCGCCGCGCCCAGGAGGTCATCAACCACTGCTGGGCGCAGGGGGAAGCCAACCCCATCCTGGCGATCCACGACGTGGGCGCGGGCGGGCTGTCGAACGCCTTTCCCGAACTGGTCAACGACGCCGGCCGCGGCGCGCGCTTCGACCTGCGCGCCATTCCGCTGGAGGAGTCGGGCCTCGCGCCCCGGGAGATCTGGTCGAACGAGAGCCAGGAGCGCTACGTGCTGGCCATCGCGCCGGGATCGCTCGAGCATTTCCGCGCGCTGTGCGAGCGCGAGCGCTGCCCCTTTGCGGTGGTGGGCGTGGCGACCGAGGAGCGCCAGCTGGTGCTGGAGGACACGGCCGCCGGGCAGACGGACGCGCTGCGCTGGCCGGTGGACATGCCGATGGACGTGCTGCTGGGCAAGCCGCCGCGCATGCACCGCGATGTGCAGAGCGTGCCGCGCGACTTCGCGCCGCTGGACGTGGACGGCGTTGCGCTGCAGCAGGCGGTGATCGACGTGCTGGCCCACCCGACGGTGGCAAGCAAGCGTTTTCTCGTGACCATCGGCGACCGTAGCGTCGGCGGCCTGACGCACCGCGACCAGATGGTGGGGCCGTGGCAGCTGCCGGTGGCCGACGTGGCGGTGACGCTGGCGGACTACGCAGGCTTCGCCGGCGAGGCTTTCGCCATGGGCGAGCGCACGCCGGTGGCGGTGCTCAATGCCCCGGCCTCGGGGCGCATGGCGGTGGCGGAGGCGATCACCAACCTGCTGGCCGCGCCGATCGAGCTGTCGCGCGTCAAGCTCTCGGCCAACTGGATGGCGGCCTGCGGCGAGCCGGGCGAGGATGCGGCGCTGTACGAGACCGTGCGCGCCGTGGGCATGGAGCTGTGCCCGCGGCTGGGCATCTCGATCCCGGTGGGCAAGGACAGTCTGTCGATGCGCACGCAATGGACCGATGCGGATGGGCAGCAGCGCAAGGTGACCTCGCCGGTGAGCCTGGTGGTCTCGGCCTTCGCCACGCTCTCCGACGTGCGCGGCACCCTCACGCCCCAGCTCGATGCACGGGAGCTGGACACGACGCTGCTCCTCGTGGACCTGTCGCGCGGGCGCATGCGCATGGGCGCCTCGATCCTTGCGCAGGTGCTCGATCAGACGGGTGACGAGGCGCCGGATCTGGACGATCCGCAGGATCTGGTGCGGCTGGTGGAGGCGGTGAACGCGCTGCGCCGCCAGGGGCTGATCCTGGCCTACCACGACCGCAGCGACGGCGGCCTATTGGCGGCGGTGGCCGAGATGGCCTTTGCGGGGCGGGTGGGCGTGGCGCTGAACGTGGACCTGCTGGTGACGGAAGGCGACGGCATCAGCGACAGCCGCATGGATGCGGGCGATGCGAAGAACTGGGCACAGCAGGCCAGCGGCCGGCGCGAGGAGCGGACGCTGCGCGCGCTGTTCAACGAGGAGCTGGGCGTGGTGCTGCAGGTGCGCACGGCCGAGCGCGACCGGGCGATGCAGGTGCTGCGCGAGCACGGGCTGGCGGCCTGCAGCCACTACGTGGGCAAGACGCGGCCCGAGGGCTGTCCCATGGACGAGGGCAAGGGCGAGCTGCAGGTCTGGCGCGATGCGAAGAAGATCTTCTGCGCGCAGCTTGCCGACCTGCAGCAGGTGTGGGACTCGGTGAGCTGGAAGATCTGCCAGCAGCGCGACAACCCCGAATGCGCCGACAGCGAGCACGCCGCCGCCGGTGATCCGCAGGATCCCGGCCTGCACGTGCACCTCGGCTTCGATCCGGCCGAGGACGTGGCGGCGCCGTTCGTGCACCGCGCCCGGCCGCGCGTGGCCGTGCTGCGCGAGCAGGGCGTGAACTCGCACGTGGAGATGGCCTACGCCTTCACGGAGGCGGGCTTCGAGGCGCACGATGTGCACATGAGCGACCTGCAGTCGGGTCGCGCCGAACTGGACCAGTACGCCGGGATCGTCGCCTGCGGGGGCTTCAGCTATGGCGACACCCTGGGCGCGGGCATCGGCTGGGCGCGCTCGATCACCTTCAACGAACGGCTGTCGGAGCAGTTCCAGCGCTTCTTCGCCCGCCCCGACACCTTTGGCCTGGGCGTGTGCAACGGCTGCCAGATGTTCGCCGAGCTGGCCGACATCATTCCGGGCGCGCAGGACTGGCCGCGCTTCACGACCAACCGGAGCCACCGCTTCGAGGCGCGGCTGTCGATGGTCGAGGTGCTGCCGTCGCCGAGCATCTTCCTTGCCGGCATGGAGGGCTCGCGCCTGCCGATCGTGGTCTCGCATGGGGAAGGCTTCGCCGATTTCCACCAGCGCGGCCACCAGGAGCGCGCACTGGCGGCGCTACGCTACGTGGACAACCACGGTCGGCCGACCGAACGCTATCCCTTCAACCCGAACGGCAGCCCCGGCGGCCTCACGGGGGTGACCACTGCCGACGGGCGCTTCACGGCCATGATGCCGCACCCGGAGCGGGTGTTTCGCAACATCCAGATGAGCTGGACCGACCTGGCGGCCAGCGGCGGGTTGGAAGCGCACAGCCCCTGGATGCGGCTGTGGCGCAACGCGCGCCGCTGGGTGGGCTGAGGCCCGGCGCCCGCGGCGTCCACGGCCACGGCCTGCAGCGCTTGTCCGACATGCGCTGCGGCCGAAGGCATGCACAGTCGGCCATCCGTCCACTCTTGCACGCGCTTTTCCATGGCCGGCGCCACCCTCCTGACCCTGCTCGACGACATCGCCACGCTGCTGGACGACGTGGCGCTGATGTCGAAACTTGCCGCGCGCAAGAGCGTGGCCATGGCGGACGACGTGTCGGTAATGGCGAAGGTGGCGGCGCGCAAGACCGCGGGCGTGCTGGGCGACGACCTGGCGCTCAATGCCGAGCAGGTCAGCGGCGTGCGCGCCGAGCGCGAGCTGCCGGTGGTCTGGGCGGTGGCGCGCGGCTCGCTGGTCAACAAGGCCATCCTGGTGCCGGCGGCGCTGCTCGTGAGCGCGCTCGCGCCGTGGGCCGTGCAGCCGCTGCTGATGGTGGGCGGCACCTACCTGTCGATGGAAGGCAGCGAGAAAATCCTGCATCGTGGCGGCTCGGCCGAGGAGACGGCCCAGGCCGAGCGCGAACGGCTCCCGCAGGACTGGGGACCGGCCGAGGTGCAGCGCATGGAAAAACGCAGGGTGCGGGGGGCGATCCGCACCGATTTCGTGCTGTCCGCCGAGATCATCGTCATCGCCCTGGGGACCGTGGCGGGAGCTTCCTTCCTGCAGCAGCTGGTGGTGCTGTCGGCCATCGCGCTGGTCATGACCGTGGGGGTGTACGGCGTGGTGGCAGGCATCGTCAAGATGGACGACGTGGGGCTGTGGCTGGCGCGCCGCGGCGGGAGGCTTTCGGCAGGCCTGGGGCGCATGCTGGTGGCGGCGGCGCCGAAGCTGATGAAATTCCTGACCGTGGCCGGCACGGCTGCGATGTTTCTGGTCGGCGGCGGCATCCTCGCGCACGGCATCGCGCCGCTGGCGCAGGCCATCGAAGGCGCGGCCGGGGCCGTGGCTGCATGGCCGGGCGGGCGGGCCTGGGCCTTGCTGCTGCCGCACCTGCTGCACATGCTGGTGGGTTTCGTGGTGGGCAGCGCCGCCCTGGGAGCATGGACGCTCGTGCAGCGGCTGCGCCCGGCGCTGGGCAAGGCCGAGGCGGGCGCACCGCAGCGCTGAACCGGCTCCGGCCGGCGGCAGGGCGCGCGCAGTGCAGCAAAGTTTGATCTGCAGCAATCCCGACCCTTTTGCTCGTGGGCCTAATGCAGGGCACGGGGGCCGTCCCCGTGTCCAACGCATACCGACAAGCACGATGAAAAAGTCCCTGCTGGCCCTGGCCGCCGTCTGCGCGCTGACCTCGGGCGCTGCCCTTGCGCAGTCCACCCCTTCCGAAGGCCCCTTCATGGTGCGCGTGCGCGCCGTCAACCTGGACAGTGCCAACAAGGACGGCACTGGCCTGGGTCTTTCGGTCAACGACAAGCTCATCCCCGAGCTGGACGTGTCGTACTTCTTCACGCCGAACATCGCCGCCGAGCTGATCCTGACCTATCCGCAAAAGCACAAGCTGCGCGCCGATGGGCTGGGCCAGATCGGCTCGCTCAAGCACCTGCCGCCGACGCTGCTGCTGCAGTACCACTTCACCAACTTCAGCGGCTTCAAGCCCTACGTGGGCGCCGGCGTGAACTACACCCGCTTCTCCAGCGTGCGCTTCGACCCGGCGGTGCAGGCGGCCTTGCAGCCGTCCATCGACAAGAACAGCTGGGGCGGCGCGCTGCAGCTGGGCGTGGACATCCCGCTGTCCAAGAACATGTACCTGAACCTGGACGTGAAGAAGGTGTTCATCGGCACCGACGTGCACTCGGCCGGCGCCAAGGTGGGCAAGTTCAAGGTCGATCCGCTGCTGGCCGGGGTGGGCCTGGGCTGGCGCTTCTGAGCGCCGGGCCCGCAATATTTCCTGATTGCGATCGTTTCTTCATGGTGATTGGCCGGCGCCCCAGGGTGCCGGCCTTTTTTGTGCGTGGGGCGCGGGGCGGCGTCCTACCCGCGCAAACGCCCATGGCGCGCAGCCGAGCAAGGCGGCGGCGCGTAGGGTAGGCTTCCTATGCCCGCCGCCTTCCTCTCCTCAGTCACCCCTCCCTTCCTTGCGGGCACGCGCCCGCGAAGCGCGCCCGGCAGCGCCCCGGGCGATGCGCGCACTGCGCTAGTGTGGGCCGGGAGCCTGCCGCCCGGCGCCGA
>NZ_ALEE01000771.1 GCF_000282995.1 Melaminivora alkalimesophila | reverse complement strand
CCCGGCGCCGAGCGGCAGGCGATCCTCGACGGATTGATGTGGCCCCAGGCGCAGATCTCGCCCAAGTATTTCTATGACCAGCGGGGGTCGGAACTGTTCGAGGCCATCACGCGCTTGCCGGAGTACTACCCGACGCGCACCGAACGCGCCATCCTCGACGGGCAGGGCGCAGCCATCGGCAGGGCCATCGGCCGGCGGCGCGTGGTCATCGAGCCCGGCGCCGGCAGCTGCGCCAAGGCCCTGCGGTTGTGCCGGCTCGTGCAGGCCACGCACTTCGTTGGCGTGGATATCTCGGCCGATTACCTTGAAGGGGCGGTGGCGCGGCTGCGCACGGCACTGCCGGGGCTGGATGCGCGGGCCGTCGGCGGCGACATCACGGCGGGCATTGCACTGCCCGCGGGGTTGCCGCAGGCCCGGCGCCTGGTGTTCTATCCGGGCTCCTCGATCGGCAACTTCGATCCACCGCAGGCGCTGCAACTGCTGCGCGGGATGCACACGCTGGCCGCGGGCGAGGAGGGGGCCTTGCTGATCGGCGTCGACCTGCGCAAGGACGCGGCCGTGCTGCAGGCCGCGTACGACGATGCGGCCGGCGTGACGGCGGCCTTCAACCGCAACGTGCTGACGCACCTGAACCGGTTGATCGGCAGCGATTTCGACCCTGCGCAGTGGCGCCACGAGGCCTTCTTCGACGCGCACCACTCGCGCGTCGAGATGCACCTGGCGGCGCGAAGTCCACAGTGCGTGCGCTGGCCGGGTGGCGAGCGGCGCTTTGCGGCGTGCGAGCGGATCCATACGGAAAACAGCTACAAATACCGGCTGCCCGATTTCATGGAGCTGCTTGCGGCCGCGGGCTTTCGCCAGCCGCAGGCCTGGCTGGACAGGCGTGGCTGGTATGCGCTGGTCCATGCCCGGACCTGAGCGCACCTCAGGAGGAGCCTGGATGCACGATGCCCTGGACAATGTGCGCGCGCCGGTGGCGCGGCAGGGGGACGGCGCGGCGGCGCTGGCGCGGCGCTTTTCCGAAGTGCGTGCGGCCACCGCCGCGTTGGCCGCCCCGCTCTCGGCGGAAGACTGCGCCGCCCAGTCGATGCCCGAGGCCAGTCCCGTCAAGTGGCACCTGGCGCACACCACCTGGTTCTTCGAGACCTTCGTGCTGGAGCGCTGGGAACGCGGCTCCGTGCCCTTCGATCCGGCATTCCGCGTGCTCTTCAATTCCTATTACCAGCGCGTCGGCCCGCAGCATCCGCGGCCGCGCCGCGGCCTGCTCACGCGGCCCGCACTGGCGACCGTGCTGGCCTGGCGCGAGGCGGTGGATGCACGGGTGCGGCACCTGCTGCAGCAGGCCGAGCCGCCACCGGCGCTGGCTTCGATGGTGGAGCTGGGGCTGCAGCACGAGCAGCAGCACCAGGAGCTGATCGCTACCGACGTGAAGCACCTGCTGTCCTGCCATCCCGCGTGGCCGCCTTACCACCCGCAGCCGCCCCCGGCGCTGGGGCGCCCCAGCGGGCCGCCGCAGCCGCTGGTCTGGCACGAATTTCCCGGTGGCCTGGTCGAGATCGGCCACCAGGGCACCGGCTTTGCCTTCGACAACGAGGGCCCGCGCCACCCGGTCTGGCTGCAGCCCTATGCGTTGGCCGACCGCCCGGTGAGCAATGCCGATTACCTGGCCTTCGTCGAAGACGGCGGGTACCGGGAGCCTGCCCACTGGCTGGCCGAAGGGTGGGACTGGGTCTGCAGCCAGGGCCTGGGCCATCCTCTGTACTGGCGCCAGCGTGGGCAGGGCTGGGAAGAGTTCACGCTGGCCGGCGCGCGGCCGCTTGAGCCGGCGCAACCGGTGGTCCACCTGTCCTACTACGAGGCCGATGCCTATGCCCGCTGGGCGGGAGCGCGCCTGCCGACCGAGGCGGAGTGGGAAGCGGCCGCCGGGAGTGCGCGGCCCGAGGAGGGGCACTGGGCCGGGGCTGGCGTGCTGCATCCCCGCGCGGCGCCCCCCGGTGAGCGCGGCGATCCGCTGCGGCAGCTGTTCGGCGACGTCTGGGAATGGACGCAGTCGAGTTACGCACCGTATCCCGGCTTTGTGCCGGCGCCTGGTGCGGTGGGCGAGTACAACGGCAAGTTCATGGTGAACCAGTACGTGCTGCGCGGCGGCTCCTGCGCGACGCCCGCCGGACATGTGCGCGCCAGCTACCGCAACTTCTTCCCCGCCACGGCGCGCTGGCAGTTCAGCGGACTGCGGCTGGCACGCGACGGCGGCT
>NZ_ALEE01000770.1 GCF_000282995.1 Melaminivora alkalimesophila | reverse complement strand
GCGACGGCGGCTGAGTCGCCGCCGCAGTCCGCCCCCTGTGTCAGACGGCGGCGAGCGCCTGGTGCAGGTCGGCGAGCAGGTCGTCGATGTGCTCGATGCCGATGGACAGGCGCACCATGCCTTCGGTCACCCCCGCCTTGGCGAGTTCCTCGGCATCGAGCTGGCGGTGCGTGGTCGAGGCCGGGTGCGTGGCGAGCGACTTGGCGTCGCCGATGTTCACCAGGCGCAGGAACAGCTTGAGCGCATCGAGGAAGCGCGCCCCGGCAGCGCGCGCGTCCTCGCCCGGAGCGGTCTTGAGGCTGAAGGACAGGATGCCGGAGGCGCGCCCGCCGAGCTGCCTTTGCACCAGCGCGTGGTCCGGATGGTCGGGCAGGCCGGCATAGCGCACCCACTCGACCTTGGGGTGTGCCTGCAGTGCCTTGGCGATGGCCAGCGCGTTGTCGCAGATCCGGTCCATGCGCAGCGCCAGCGTCTCGATGCCCAGCAGCGTCAGGAAGGCGTTGTGCGGTGACAGCGCCGCGCCCATGTTGCGCAGCGGCACCACGCGCACCCGGCCAATGTAGGCAGCCTCGCCCAGCGCCTCGGTGTAGACCACGCCGTGGTAGCTGACGTCGGGCTCGTTCAGGCGCTTGAAGCGCGCCTTGTGCTCGGCCCAGGGGAACTTGCCGCTGTCGACGATGGCGCCGCCGATGCTGTTGCCGTGGCCGTTCAGGTATTTGGTGAGCGCGTGCACCACGATGTCGGCGCCGTGCTCGATGGGGCGCAGCAGGTAGGGGCTGGGCACGGTGTTGTCCACGATCAGCGGCACGCCGTGGGCGTGGGCCACGTCGGCCAGCGCCCGGATGTCGGTCACATTGCCCAGTGGGTTGCCGATGGATTCGCAGAACACCGCCTTGGTGCGCTCGTCGATCAGCGGGGCGAAGCTGGCCGGATCGCGTGGGTCGGCAAAGCGCACCTCGATGCCTTGCTGCGGGAAGGTGTGGGCGAAGAGGTTGTAGGTGCCGCCATAAAGCGTGCTGGCCGAGACGATGTTGTCGCCGGCCTCGGCGATGGCCTGGATGGCATAGGTGATGGCCGCCATGCCGGAGGCCACGGCCAGGGCGCCGACCCCGCCTTCGAGTGCCGCAAGGCGCTGCTCCAGCACGTCGTTGGTGGGATTCATGATGCGCGTGTAGATATTGCCCGGCACCTTCAGGTCGAACAGGTCGGCGCCGTGCTGGGCGCTGTCGAAGGCGTAGGCCACCGTCTGGTAGATCGGGACGGCGACGGACTTGGTGGTGGGGTCGGGCGAGTAGCCGGCGTGCACGGCCAGGGTTTCGATGCGCATTGCGAGTCTCTCGTCGAGGGCAGGTTGGCGGAAAAAGAAAAAGGCAAGCGGCCATTGTCGGCCAGAGCCACGCCCAGCCAACGACGACTTGGCTATGTGCTTATGCGCAAGGGGCGCGGCCTGCCCGGGCGCGGGGCGGGCGGCGGCTGGGCGGCTTCCCAGGCAGGCAGCGCCTGGTGGACGAGCACCGGGGCGTGGGCGTCGGTGGCGGCGTAACGGACCTGGCCGGGGCTCAAGGTGCGCGCCGACCAGTTGGAGGTGGACATCTTCTTGCTCTTGGCCAGGCATTGGCCCAGCACCAGCGCGACGGCCGCGCGCACGCCGGTGTTGCGCCCGAAGCCATGGCGGGCAAAGACCCGGTCCAGGTCCTGGAGACCGGCGGGCTCGACCCCGAGGCGCGCCGGCAGGCTGCGCCGGTCGTTGTCCAGGCCGAAACCCACCTTCAGGATGCGCGCGTCGGCCAGGACCTCGCGCGCCAACTCGAGCGCCTCGCGGCGGTGCAGTTGCAGCAGCCAGGCGCCGTGCGGCGTGGCCAGTTGCACCAGGTCGGGGCCGGCGTCGTGCGCTCCGGCGGTAAAGAGCGGGCGGCTTTCGGTGTCGAAGCCTAGCACCGGCGCGGCAAGCAGCGCCGCGCGGGCGGCGGCGAAGTCCTCGGGCGTGGCCGGGATGTGGATGTGCTGCGGCGCCAGCGTGGGAAAGGGCGGCAGCAGGGCGGATTGCTCCTTGCTGGGCGGCAGGCGGCGGGGCATGGGGATGGTCTGCGGGCGGCTTGGGGGCGCTGCGCGGCGGCGGTTCAGGCAGGCCGCGTGCGATAGAACTGCATCGGCTGCTCGGCCATCTGCCGGGCATGCTGGTTGAGCACCGATCTCTTCATCCGGCCCACCACGTGCATCTCGCACGGCTTGCAGTCGAAGCGCAGCGTCAGCCGCTCCTTGCCGTTGATGAGCTGCAGGGGCTCGGCGCGGATGGTGCCCTTGACGCCGATCACGCCCTTGGCCTGCTTGGGACACAGGCTCAGGCTGTAGCGCACGCAGTGCTTGGTGATCATCAGGCTGACCTCGCCTTCTTCCTCCTTGGATTCGTAGGCGGCGGCGATCACCTTGACGCCGTGTTTCATGTAGAAGTCGTGCGCCTTGTGGTTGAAGACGTTCGCAAGGTAGGTCAACGTGTCTTCGGGGAAGGGCACGGGCGGCTCGACCGGCTGCGCGCGCGGCAGACGCACGAAGCCTGCGGCGCGTGCGGCTTCGAGCCGGGCCACGGCATCCCGGCGCAGCTGGTTCAGCGCCGAGGCCGGCACGAACCACGGCCGGGACAGCTGCAGGGCGATGTCGTGCACGGCAAAGATCGTCGCGCCGAAGCGCCCGAGCTGCTCGCGCAGCGCCGCCTGGGCGCGGGCCGGATCGCTGGCCAGTTCATGCGGATGCTCGACATGGGCGCTGCCGACGAAGCCGTCCTCGTCGGTCAGCGTCAGGGCCAAGCCGTCCGGCGTCTCGGCCAGCTGCGCCCACAGGCCGATGCGCCGGTCGCTGGATTTCTTCGCCAGCTGGCGCACCCAGTCCATATCGCGGTTTCGGTTGATCTCCAGGCCGCGGCGCAAGTCCTTGAGGCTGGCGATCGGATCTTTCGGGAACACGCGCCAGCGGCCAGCGCTGGCGTCCTGGCACTCGGCGCGGTTGATGTGCACGCCCACCAGCTCCTTTTGCAGATCCCAATAGCACAGGCCGTCGCCGTTGTGCAGCACGGTGGCGGGGTCGTTCACCTCCAGCTCGAACCACTGCTCGCCTGCCTTGGCACTGCCCACGCGCGTGACCCAGCCGATGGCGCGGCCCGGCGTCTTGGGCGTGTCGAAGGCGCCGATGTCCTGCTGGCGGCCATTGACGAAGTAGTCGGTGAACTCGCGGTTGAAGTTCTGATCCGGGTCGGGGGTGAAGGCAAAGCTGGTGCGCCCGGACGAGGCGCGCGCCAGCGGGGCGCTGCCGGATTCGCGCTCCTCGATGATCTCGTCGAGCAGCCGGCGGTAGTGCGCCGTGATGTTCTTCACGTAGCCCATGTCCTTGTAGCGCCCCTCGATCTTGAAGCTTCTCACGCCGGCGTCGATCAGCGCGCGCAGGTTGTCCGACTGGTTGTTGTCCTTCATGGACAGCACGTGCTTTTCATGTGCCAGGATGCGGCCCTGGCCGTCGAGCACCTCGTACGGCAGGCGGCAGGCCTGGTTGCAGTCGCCGCGGTTGGCGCTGCGCCCGGTGTGCGCGTGGCTGATGTAGCACTGGCCCGAATAGGCCACGCACAGCGCGCCGTGGATGAAGAACTCGATGCTGGTGCGCGCCGGGTCGGTGGCGGCGCGAATGGCGGCGATCTGCGCCAGATCCAGCTCGCGCGCCAGCACGATCTGCGACAGGCCCACGTCCTGCAGGAAGCGCGCCTTCTCCGGCGTGCGGATGTCCGTCTGCGTGCTGGCGTGCAGCTGGATGGGCGGCAGGTCGATCTCCAGCAGGCCCATGTCCTGGATGATCAGCGCATCCGCGCCCGCCTCGTAGACCTGCCAGGCCATGCGGCGCGCGTCGTCGAGTTCGTCGTCGCGCAAGATGGTGTTGAGCGTGATGAAGACGCGGCTGTGGAAACGGTGTGCGTGCGCGATCAGCCGCTCCAGCTCGCGGATGTCGTTGCCCGCCGTGGCACGCGCGCCGAAGGCCGGGCCGCCGATGTAGACGGCGTCAGCGCCGTGGTTCACCGCCTCGATGCCGATGTCGGCATCGCGCGCGGGCGAGAGCAGTTCGAGCTGGTGGGGCAGGAGGGACATAGGATGCGGATTATCCCAGCGCCACCCCGCCAGCGCCCGGTGGCGTGGCAACGGCCCCCGCGGGACGAGGGCAGCGCCCGGCGCCTGCGGCACAATTGCGGGTTTTCCCTGATCGTGCGCGTTCCGGGCGGGCGCCGGTGCGGTCCTGGGCTGTGCGCCTACAGCGCAGCCACCGGGCCGCGCCCTAGCATGGCGCCCATCCCCGCACCCACCGGCAAAGCATGGCCCTCCAGTTCGGTACCTACTACACCCTCATCTTCGCGGCCGTCGTGCTGCTGGTGGGCAAGTTCCTCGTGCAACGTGTGCGCTGGCTGCGCGAGTTCAACATCCCGGAGCCGGTGGCGGGCGGGCTGGTCGCGGCGCTGGTGTCCTGGGGGTTGAACCTCGCGACGGGCGTGCAGCCGTCCTTCGACGCGGGCCTGCAGAACGCCTTCATGCTGGTGTTCTTTTCCTCCATCGGACTGAGCGCGAACTTCGCCAAGCTGCGCGCGGGCGGCCTCGGGCTGGTCGTCTTCCTGCTGGTGGTGATCGTCTTCATCGTGGTGCAGGACAGCGTCGGCGTCGCGCTGGCGAGCGCTCTCGGCCTGGACCCGCTGATCGGCCTGATCGCCGGTTCCGTGACCCTGGTGGGCGGGCACGGCACGGCCGGCGCCTGGGGGCAGGTGCTGGAGCAGCAGCACGGAGTGCGCGGCGCGGTCACGCTCGGCATCGCCTGCGCGACCTTCGGGCTGGTGATCGGCGGACTGATCGGCGGGCCACTGGCCAAGTGGCTGATCCAGCGCAACGATCTGCGCGGGCCGCAGGCCAACGGCCAGGCGGGGGCGCTGGAGGCGGGCACGCCCAATTTCGAATTCCCGCACAAGACGCGCATCATCACGGCAGACGCCGCCATCGAGACCATGGCGCTGTTCGCCGGCTGCCTGGCCTTTGCCGAGTTCATGACGCATTTCACGGCCGGCACGGCGGTGCAGCTGCCGACCTTCGTGTGGGCGCTGGGCGGGGGCGTGCTGATCCGCAACATCCTGGATTACGTGTTCAACTTCGAGGTCTTCGACCGCGCCATCGACGTGTTCGGCAATGTCGGCCTGTCGATCTACCTGGCGATCGCGCTGCTGTCGCTTAAATTGTGGGAGCTGGCCGGACTGGCCGGGCCGCTGGTGGTGATCCTGGCAGCACAGACCGTGGTGATGGCGGCCTACGCGGGCTTCATCACCTTCCGCGTCATGGGGCGCGATTACGATGCGGCCGTGCTGTGCGCCGGCCACTGCGGCTTCGGCATGGGCGCGACGCCCACGGCGGTGGCCAACATGCAGGCCATCACGAACCAGTATGGCGCGTCGCACAAGGCCTTTTTGATCGTGCCGATGGTGGGGGCCTTCTTCATTGACCTGGTGAACGCCGTGGCGATCCAGGTCTTCATCAAGATGTTCGGCTGAGGGAGGGCGGACATGCGTCTGGGCTTTGGGCTGGTGGGGCTGCTGGTGGCGCTGGCCATCGTGGCGGTGGTCGCGAGGAAGCAGCTGGGCGCCACGCGCGTGGCGGTGCCGCCGGCCGTGCAGGAGCGGCAGGGACCGGCAGGCGGCGATGGCGCTGCGCCCTCGGTGCGCGTCCAGGGGGAGCAGCTGCAGCAGCAGGTGCAACGGCAGATGGAGGCGCTCATGCAGCAGCCACGCGGATTGCCCGACGACGCGCAGTGAACACGCCGCAAGCCGGGCGGGC
>NZ_ALEE01000769.1 GCF_000282995.1 Melaminivora alkalimesophila | reverse complement strand
GCCGGGCGGGCCGACGCTGCGGCCGATGCCCGCTGGATGGGTCTGGCGCTGGAGCAGGCCCGGGCCGCGAGCGCGGCGGGCGAGGTGCCGGTGGGCGCGGTGGTGGTGCGCGCAGGCGAGCTTGTGGCCACCGGCCGCAACGCTTCGCTCGCCCGTTGCGATCCGAGCGCCCACGCGGAGGTCGAAGCGCTGCGCGCGGCAGGCCAGCGGCTGGGCAACTACCGGCTCGAGGGCTGCACGCTGTACGTGACGCTCGAGCCCTGCCCCATGTGCGCCGGAGCGCTGCTGCACGCGCGTGTGGCGCGAGTGGTCTATGGCGCCCGGGATCCGCGCACCGGCGCGGCAGGATCGGTGATCGATCTGTTCGCCGACACGCGCCTCAACCACCACACCCGGGTGGAGGGGGGCGTGCTGGCCGGGCCATGCGCGGCCCTGCTGGAGGAGTTCTTTCGCGCGCGGCGTCGGGCGCGGCGCCCGCAATACCCGCTGAGGCCGGATGCGCTGCGCACCCCGGAGGCGCGCTTTGCCGGCCTGCCGGGGCCTGCGTGGCCGGCGCGGTACCTGAGCGACCTGCCGCCCCTGGAGGGGCTGCGCCTGCATTATGTCGACACCGGCGCGCCGACGCCGCAGGCGCCCACCTGGCTGCTGGTGCACGGGCCGCACTCCTGGAGCCACGGCCTGCGGCACCTGGCGGCAGCGCTGGCGGCAGCGGGGCAACGCGTGGTCGTGCCCGATCTGCCGGGTTTCGGCCGCAGCGACAAGCCGAAGAGGGAACAGGCGCACACGCCCGCGTGGCACCGCCAGGTGCTGGACGCGCTGGTGGAGCGCCTGGACCTGCGCTGCGTGGTGCTGGTGGCGCAGCAAGCGGCGTGGGCACATGCGCTGGCGGCGCTCGCGCCCGGGCGCATCTACGCGGTGCTGTCGGTCGACGCAGGGACCACGCCCTGCGATGCGCCGTACCCCGACGCCGGCCACCGCGCCGGCCCGCGCGCCCTGGCGCGCTGGCCCCAGGCGGCCGAAGCCGATGGCGCGGCGGGCGTTCCCGCCATCGGCGCGCGCAGCCTGGGCGTGGACCCCAGTGCCTGCCTGGACACGCCCGAGGCCGCGGGCCGGCTCGCGCGGGCGGCCGTGCCATACTTTTTCCCCCGTCCCCCGGACGACACGGAGCGGGCGCCCGGCGCCTGACACCGCCTTGCCGCACGACCACCACCACGACGCACACGCGCACAGTCCCGCCGCCTGCAGGCACCACCACGGCCCGCAGCACATCTACATCTACTCGCCCTCGGGCGCAGTGCGCGATCGGGCGGCCTTTCGCCGCGGCGTGAAGCGCCTCCAGGCGCTCGGGCACGAGGTCGAGGTGGATCCGGACGCGCTGGCGAGCCACAGCCGCTTTGCCGGCGACGACGCCACGCGCCTGGCGGCCATCCGGCGCGCGGCCGCCAGCGGGGCCGATGTCGCCCTGATCAGCCGCGGCGGCTACGGGTTGACACGGCTGCTGCCGGACCTTCCCTACGAAGCCCTGGCAAGAGCGGTGGAGCAGGGAATGCGCTTCGTCGGCATGAGCGATTTCACGGCGCTGCAGCTGGCGCTGCTGGCGCGCACTGGCGCCACGACCTGGGCCGGCCCGGCGCTGGTGGGCGACCTGGGGGTGGTGGGCGAGCCCGACGAGATCATGCTCGCCTGCCTCGACGACCTGTTCACCGGGCAGGGCGAAGGTGCGGGCTGGCGCCTCGGGCGCGAGAAGCCGCTGGCCGACGGCAGTCCGGCCGTGCCGGAACTGTACGTGCCGCAGGCGCGGCTGTGGGGCGGCAACCTGGCGGTGCTGTGCTCGCTGGCGGGCACGCCGTACCTGCCGCAGGTCGAGGGCGGGATCCTGTTCCTGGAAGACGTGGGCGAGCACCCCTACCGCATCGAGCGCCTGCTCACGCAGCTGCTGCATGCGGGGATCCTGGCGCGGCAGCGGGCGATCGTGCTGGCGCAGTTCACGGAATACCGGCTCGCGCCGCACGACCGTGGCTTCAAGCTGCAAAGCGTGGTGGATTGGCTGCGCGCACAGCTGTCCGTCCCGGTGCTGACCAACCTGCCCTTCGGCCACGTGGCGACCAAGGTGCTGCTGCCGGTGGGGGCCGAGGTGTCGCTGTCCGTGGAAGGGCGCGACGCGCTGCTGTACTGGGGCCACGTGCACTGATGTCGCGCGCGCCGCTGCGCACCTGGGCGCTGGGCTGGGCGTGGCTGGCGCTGCTGTGGGCGGCAGGCAGCCAGCTGCACCGGCTGGTGCCGCTGCAGTGGCTGGTGGCGCTGGCCTTGCTGGCGGCGCTGCCGGCGTGGGGGCTGTGGCTGGGCTTCATGCTGCGCAAGCGCCTGCAGCATGCGCAGTTCGCCGAAGGTGGGTGGGTCGCGCGTTGGCTGTCCGGCGGCCTGTGGGCGGCCGGCAAGGGGGCTGTGCTGGCGCTGCTGCTGTGCGGCGCGGCGCTGTGGCAGGCGTGGTTCCTGGCGCCGTGGGAATGGGTGCTGCTGGCGTTGGCTGCGCCGCTGCACGCGCTGCTGGCGGCGCGCTGGCAGCGGTGGCTGGCGCCGCAGTTCTCGCTCCCGGCTTACGCCTGGCG
>NZ_ALEE01000768.1 GCF_000282995.1 Melaminivora alkalimesophila | reverse complement strand
GCTTACGCCTGGCGCGCCAGCCAGTGGGCCGCGCGCTTGAGCACGGCGCTGCTGCTGGGGGCGGCCTGGCTGGCGGGGTGGGCCCACGCCGGGCTGGAAGGGCGCGATCTGCTCCCCGCCACCGAACCGCAAGTGCTGGACACGGCGCTGGCGGCCATCGCCGGTGCGCCCTCCGGGTTGGTCCGCTGGGGCCTGGACGCCCTGCTGGCCGTCCAGGTGGGCAGTGGCGTGGCGGTGGCGCTGCCCGAATCGTCCGCGCTGCGCTGGATCCTGCTGGCGCTGACCGGGCCCATCGGCCTGTTGTGGTGCCTGGGCTGGGCGCTACAGGGTGCATCGGCCGAGCGCGCCCTGCTGGGGGCGCTGCCGGGCAGGCGCGCGGCAGCGGGCGCACGTGCGGCGGTGGCAGCCCTGGTCGCGGTGCTGGTCTGCCTGATCGCGCTGCAGGGAGCTGCGGCACTCGACGGGTGGGCGCGCCAGCGTGGCAGTCCCCTGGCCCTGCAGCGCCTGCCCGACTGCGAGCGCATCGGCGAGCATTACTACGCCGTCGGCACCCTGGATGCGGTGCGCGCGCTGGCCCTGGAGGCCTTGGGTGGCTCCCGCGCGGCCGCGCCGCTGTGCAGCAGCCTGCAACCGGTGCGCGAGGCGACCGATGCGGCGCTGGAACGCTACCTGGACTGGTACTTCAGCCTGGGGGCCGAGTGGGGGCGTATCTTTCACGTCATTGCCGGCAAGCCGGAGCAATTCCTGCAAGAGCGGCTGGCCCAAACGCTGGCCGAGGCGCCCGGCCTGGCGGCGTGGACGCAGGAGGTGCAACAGCAGGCGGCACGCCGCCAGGAGGCGCTCGCCCAGGGGCAGCGGCGCGTCGAGGAGGTGCTGGCGCGCCACCACCTGCGCATCGATGCCCGGCGCTGTCTGGTGAAGGTGGCGGTGCCGCGCTTGCCTGAGCTCGATTTGCTGGGCGATGCGCGCGGGCGCCTCGCCGCCAGCGCCGTCTCGGGCGTGGGCGTGGGGGCCTTCGTCGGGGTCGTGGCCGGCAAGGCGGTCGCCAAGACCTCCATGCAGGCCGCAGCCAAGGTGCTGGCCAAGGCGGCAGCCAAGCAGGCAGCCGGCAAGATGGGCGGCATGGGCATGGGCGCGCTGGCCGGGGCCGGGCTGGGCTCTGCCGTTCCCGGGCTGGGTACCGCGGTGGGTGCGGCCGTGGGGGCCGTGGCCGGGTTCGCCTCCGGCATGGCGATCGACTGGGCCTTGCTGCGCGCCGAGGAGGCGCTCACGCGCGAGGCGATGCGCGCCGAGCTGCGCGCCACGCTGGCGGCGGAGCTCGACGCCGTGGCGACGGCGCTGGATTGCCCGTCGGCTGTCCCTTGAGCGCTGCGGCTCCTGCGCTGCGCCGGATTGCGGCTGCGGTCCGCGGCGTGTTCAGGAACCTGCGGGCTGCAGCAGGGTCGAGTCGACCTTTGCGGCGAGCTGGGCGATGGCCAGCGCCGCCTGGGAGCCCGGCATGTGCTGCATCAGCAGCTGGCGGCGCATGACGGCATCGCGCACGCTCGGGTCGGCAGGAATGTCGCCCATGTGGATCAGGCGCATCGGCTCGCCCGTGTCGGTGGTGACGAAGCGGTTCAGCACCTGCTGCAGCTGGCCCGTGATGGCGCGGCCGTCGCCCGGGCGCGCCGCCTGGTTGACCACCAGCCGCACGTGCTGGCGCTTTTGCTGCTTGGCGAGCACCTTGATGGCTGCGTAGGCATCGGTGAGCGAGGTAGGCTCGGGCGTCGCGACCACCAGCACCTCGGAGGCGAGCGAGACGGAGTAGAGCACCACGTCGGAGATCCCCGCCCCGGTGTCGAGCAGCACCACATCGTAGCGCGGCGCGAGCGTGCGCAGCACGTTCAGGAATTCGCTGCGCACCGAAGGCGTGAGGCGCGAATACTCCACCATCCCGGAGCCGGCGAGGACCACGGAAAAACCGCCCGGCGCCTGGATCACGGCCTCCTCGAGCGGCGCCCGGCCGGTGAAGACATCGTGCAGCGTGATCTTCGGGTGCAGGTTCAGCACCACGTCCAGATTCGCCAGCCCGAGGTCGGAGTCGAGCACCAGCACCCGGTGGCCGCGCCGCGTCAGGGCGGCCGCCAGGTTGGCAGAAACGAAGGTCTTGCCCACGCCGCCCTTGCCGCTGGTGACGGCGATGATGCGCCCGCCGATGGCGGGGGCGATGGCATGCGGCTGCGGCCCGCCGCCCGGCTGGGGGGCGGTGGCGTCGGAAGCGGCGGGAGTGGAAGACAGCGCGTCGTTCATCTTGGGACCATCAGTAGGCGCTGTGGGCAGGCGGTGGTGGGGGCAGGGGCAGGTCGTTCCAGCCCGAAGGGGTGTAGGGCGTGCCGAAGAGCATGCTCTTTTCCTCGGCGCTCACAGTGCTGTCGGGCTGCTCCTCGATGTGGACGCAGTTGCGGCCCGCCGCCTTGGCGCGGTAGAGCTCGGCGTCGGCGCGCTCCACCCACAGCTGGGCCGTGCTGCGGATCCACTGCAGGGCAAAGGCGCCGCCGATGCTGATCGTCACGCGCAGCGTCAGCCCGGGCGAGATGTGCACCGGCGTGGCTTCGATGGCGCGGCGCACCCGCTCGGCCACCACGCGCCCGAAGGCCACCTGGCAGGCGGGCAGCACAATGGCGAATTCCTCACCGCCCCAGCGCGCCACCGTGTCCATCGGGCGCAGGCAGCCGTGCAGCGTGGCCGCGATCGACTGCAGCACCTGGTCGCCCACGCCGTGCCCATGGCTGTCGTTGATCTTCTTGAAATGGTCGATGTCCAGCAGCAGCAGCAGCGCGGCCTCGCCGGAGCGCGCCACCCGATCGATCTCGCTGTCGAGCACCGCCTGCATGTGGCGCCGGTTGGGCAATCCGGTGAGTGCGTCGCGCAGCGACAGCTCGCACAGGCCATCGATGAGCGCCTGCAGGTATTCGGTCGGCGTCTTGCCCTCCAGCGTGTGCGAGCCGCCGGAAGTCTGCGCCACGAGGGCATGGGCCGTCGTCAATTGCAGGTCGCGCAGGCGGACCGTCGAAAAGGGCGGGGTATTGGACACGAGCCGAGACAGCAGGGGGGTCCAGTGTATCAGCGCCGCTCCGCGGTCGGCGCTGGGGCGGCCCCACCGCGCGCTGCCTGGAGCGCGGCGATGGCCTCGCCGTCGGTGCGGTAGATGTGCAGCAGCGGGCTGTCGGGCAGGGCGCCGGCGCGCTCCAGCGTGCGCTGCACCGGCAGCTTCAGGCCGGCCACATGCAGGCCGCCCCCGCGCCCGCTCATGAGCGCGAACAGCCGTGCGAAGGCTTCCACGCCAGTGACGTCGATGCGATTGACCGGCAGGGCGAACAGGCACAGCGCATCGAGCTCCGGGCGCGCCGCCAGCTCGTCGGCCACGCGCCGCTCCAGCGCCGCGGCCGAGGCGAAATCCAGCTCGGCATCCATGCGCAGCGCCAGCACCCCCGGCGCCAGCGGCGGCAGTTGCCACAGGTGGCGGTCGCGCAGGCTGCCGTCCGGGTGCAGCCCGACCTCGATGATGCGCGGGTGCAGGCGCTGGCAGAGGAAATGCGACAGGTTCAGCACCAGCCCGACCAGCACGCCCCAGTACAGGCGCGGCGCGCTCAGCAGCGTGAGCGTGAAGGTCGCCAGCCCGATCACCGTCTCCACCCGCGAGACGGGCCACAGGCGCAGCATGCCCATGGGGCGGATCAGGTTGGTGATGGCCGTGACCACCACCGCCGCGAGCACCGCCTGCGGCACGTGGTAGAGCGCCGGCGTGAGCCACAGCAGCGTCGCCAGCACCAGCAGCAGCGCGAACAGCGTCGCCCAGCCGCTCTTGGCGCCGGCGTAGAGGTTGATGGCCGAGCGCGAGAAGGACGCGCTGGTGGCGAAGCTGCCGCACAGGCCGGAGCTGATCTTGGCCATGCCGTGCGCGATCAGGTCCTGGTTCTCGTTCCAGCGCGTGCCGCCGCGGCCGTGCTCGACCTTGGCGCTGGAGGCCGTCTCCAGAAAGCTCACCAGCGTCACGACGAGCGCCGGGAGCACCAGCTCCTGCACCTGACCCCAAGCCAGCCAGCCCGGCAGGTACAGCGAGGGCAGACCGGCCGGCACCGGCCCCACCACGGCGCCGCCGGCGTCCGCCAGGCCGAGCGCCCAGCTCAGCAGGGCCGCCGCGCCGATCACCACGATCGCCGCGGGAAAGCCGGGTCGCCAGCGCCGCGCCAGCACCAGCAGCACCAGGCTGCCCAGCCCGAAGGCCATGGCGCGCAGGTCGAAATGGTGCAGCGAGGGATCGTTGAGCACCGCGTGCCACGTGGTGCGCAGCCCCAGCAGCGCGGGCAGCTGCGAGGCCAGGATCAGCAGCGCCGCCGCCTGCGTGAAGCTGCCCAGCACCGGCGAAGTGACCAGGTTGAGCAGCCAGCCGAAGCGCACCACGCCCAGGCTCAGCTGCAGCAGGCCGGAGAAGATGGCCATCCAGACGGCAAGCTGCACCCAGTGGGCACTGCCCGGCTCCGCCAGGCCGGTCAGCGAGGCGCCGATCAGCAGGCTGGTGAGGGCCGTCGGGCCGACCCCCAGGCGCGTCGACGAGCTCCAAAGCACGGCCACCAGCGCCGGCACCAGCGAAGCGTAAATTCCCGTGACCAGCGGCATGCCCGCCAGGTGCGCGTACGCCACGCCTTGCGGCACCAACATCAGTCCCACCGTCATCCCGGCCCAGAACTCGCCGCGCAGCAGCTCGGGGGTCGGGCGCGGCCAGGCGAGGAAGGGCAGCCAGCGCTGCAGGAGGATCCGGGGCATGGGCCGCATTGTCCCGCCCCCGCGGCCTGCACGCAGGCGCTTCCGCCGTTGTCCTACCGGCGTTTCGGCAGTCTCCCACCGGCGCAGGCGCCGCCAGCTCCTACATTGCCCGGCATGCCCACCACCAGGAGAAGAACCATGCAAGAACCATCTTCCACCCCCGCACACGCCCCGGCCCGGCGCATCGCCACCGCCCTCGTGGCCGCCACTGCGCTGGCCTTCGGCCTGGCGGCCTGCGACCGCAACGACGAGCGGACCGCCGGGCAACGCCTGGACTCGGCCGTCGACCGGACCGAGCAGGCGGCGCAGGAGGCCAAGCTGAAGATGGAACAGGCAGCCGCCGAGGCGCGCGCCAGCACGGCCCAGGCCACCGAGGAGGCCAAGTCCAAGGCGCAGGAACTCGGCCAGGAAGCGAGCGCCACCACCAGCGAGGTCACGGCCAACGCCAAGGCGGCCGTGGAGGACGCCGGCATCACCGCCCGCGTCAAGGCGGGGCTTGCCAAGGACGAGGACCTGAGCGCCATTCGCATCGAGGTCGATACGGACCGCGGCGTGGTCACCCTGAGCGGCCCTGTCAAGTCCGAGGCCGCGCGGGAACGCGCCGCGCAGATCGCACGCGACGTGGACGGCGTGACCAGCGTGGTCAACAACCTGGCGGTCAACCCGGGCGCCTGAGCGGACGGGCGCGCCGGCGCGCCCAGGCGGCGCTACCATGGGCGGATGAGCCAGAACCCCGTCCCTCCTGCCGACATCGCCACCCGCCTGGTGCACCACGACTATGTGGCGCCGGGCGGGTTTTCCGCGCCCCAGCCGGCGGTGCACAAGGCATCGACCGTGCTGTTTCCCGACGTGGCGGCGCTGCGCGCGCGCAACTGGAAGGACCGGGGCGGCTACACCTACGGCCTGCACGGCACGCCCACCACCTTCACGCTGGAGGAGCGCCTGGCCACCCTGGAGGGCGCGCGCCACTGCCTGCTGGCGCCCAGCGGACTGGCGGCAATCTCGACCGTGGCGCTGTCGCTGCTGCGCCAGGGCGACGAGGTGCTGCTGCCCGACAACGCCTACGGCCCGAACCTGGCGCTGGTGCAGGAAGAGCTGGCCCACTGGGGCATCAGCCACCAGCGGTTCGATCCGCTCGATGTGGAAGACCTGCGCTCCAGGCTGGGCGAGCGCACCCGGCTGGTGTGGCTGGAGGCCGCCGGCTCCGTGACCATGGAATTTCCCGACCTGGTGAGCCAGGTGCGGGCCTGCCGGGAGCGCGGCGTGCTGTGCGCGCTGGACAACACCTGGGGCGCCGGCCTGGCCTTTGCGCCCTTCGACCTGCTGGGCGATGGCTCGCTGGGCGTGGACCTCTCGGTGCATGCGCTGACCAAGTACCCGAGCGGCGGCGGCGATGTGCTGATGGGCAGCATCACGACGCGCGACGAGGCGCTGCACCTGCGCCTGAAGGGCACGCACATGCGCCTCGGCGTGGGCGTCGGGGCGAACGATGTGGAAGCCGTGCTGCGCTCCCTGCCGAGCATGGCGCTGCGCTACCGCGCCCACGACCGGACTGCGCGCGAACTGGCCCGCTGGCTGGCCGCACAACCGGCCGTCGCGCAGGTGCTGCACCCGGCGCTGCCGGATTCGCCCGGACATGCGCACTGGAAGGCGCTGTGCGGCGCGGCGGCAGGCGGCGAGGGCGCGGCCGCAGGGCTGTTCTCCGTGGTCTTCGATGCGCGCCACGGGCGCGAACGGGTGGACGCGTTCTGCAATCGCCTGCAGCTCTTCGGCATCGGCTACAGCTGGGGGGGGCCGATGAGCCTGGTGGTGCCCTACGACCTGTCCGGCATGCGCGCGGGTGCCACCTCCCACCTGGCGGGCAGGACCGTGGTGCGCTTGTGCATCGGACTGGAGGACGTGGAGGACCTGCGCGCCGACCTGCAACAGGCGCTGGAGCACGCCTTCGGTGCCTCCTGAGGGTGCACGCACCGGGCATTGGTGAATACCTGGATGCCCCTTCCCTGCGCACGGGATAAGGTGGTGGCGTCGTTGACTGCTGCCGCGCATGCGGCCTCGCGCCATGCTGGACTCGACCGCCTCCCCGACCACCGCGCCGGCCCCCGCGCTGGTGCTGCGCCCGCTGCGCTGGCAGCAACCCTTCCAGTGGCTGGGCCGGGGCGCGAGCGACCTGTTGCACGCACCCGGCGTCGCGCTGTTCTATGGCCTGTGCTTCTGGGGCATGGCGCTGCTGCTCGGCTGGGTGTTCCGCGCCCAACCGGAATACACCATGTCGCTTGCCAGCGGCTGCCTGCTGGTCGGACCGTTCCTGGCGATGGGCCTGTACGAGACCAGCCGCCGGCGCGAGGCCGGGCTGGCGCCCAGCCTGGGCGAGTCGCTCACCTGCTGGGACCGCCACATGGGCAGCATGGCGATGCTGGTGCTGGCGCTGATCGTGCTGGAGCTGCTCTGGGGCCGGGCATCGCTGGTGGTCTTCGCAGTGTTCTTCAACACCGGCATGCCCTCGACCACGGGCGTGGTGCAGGCGGTGTTCCACCCTGAGAACTGGCAGTTCGTCGTTGCCTACGCGGCGGTGGGCGGCATCTTCGCGGCGCTGGTGTTTTGCTTCACGGTGGTGGCGATCCCGATGATCCTGGACCGTGACACCGACGCGCTCACGGCGGCCATCACCAGCATGCGCGTGGTGCTGGAAAACCTGGGCGTGATGCTGCTGTGGGGCGTGTTGATCACGCTGCTGGTGGCCGTGTCCCTGTGGCCGTGGGGGGCGGGGCTGGTGCTGGCCGGCCCGCTTCTCGGCCACGCCACCTGGCACGCCTACCGGGCGGCGCTGGAGCCGCCGGCGCCCACCGCCGAGCCGGCGGCCGGCTGACCCGCGGCAGCGAGCGCCCCTTCAGCGCAGCAGCTTCTCCAGCGCCGGCCAGACGTTGTCGAGCATCCGCGGCTGCGCCTCGGCCGTCGGGTGGATGCGGTCGGCCTGGAACAGGCGCGTCGGATCCGGCCCATCGGCCACGCCCGCGAGCAGGAAGGGCACGAACGCCACCTTGTGCTGCGTGGCCACGGACTGGAACAGCTCGGCAAAGCGCCGCGCATGCTCGCCGCCGAAGTTGGGCGGCACCTGCATGCCGACCAGCAGCACCTGGGCGCCAGCGCTTCGAGCAATCTGCACCATCTTCGAGAGATTCTTCTCGGTGCTGGCGAGCGGCAGGCCGCGCAGCGCGTCGTTGCCCCCGAGTTCCAGCACCACGTGCGT
>NZ_ALEE01000767.1 GCF_000282995.1 Melaminivora alkalimesophila | reverse complement strand
CCGCGCCAGCCCGCCGGCGGTGGTGTCGCCGCTGACGCTGGCGTTGACCACGCGCGCCGCCACGCCCTTGCCGGCCAGGCGCCGCTCCAGCAGCGCCACCCAGCCGGAGCCGCGCGCGATCCCGTATTCCGCGCTGAGGGAATCGCCCACGACCAGGATGACGGGCGGTGCGCTGCGTGCCGCAGCCGCCCATGCCGCGCCGGGCAGGGCAGCCGCCATCGCCGCTGCGCCCACCACCGCGATACAGTCGCGCCGAACCCACCCTTTTCCTCGCCTGCCCGTCACTGGAATCCTCCCTGCATGCCGACGCCTTCCGCCACCGTGCCAGCAACCCCCATCATCGCGGTGGAGCACCTGTACAAGTCCGTCACCGATTCGGGGGGAACCCTCGACATTCTGCAGGACATCCATTTCACGCTGGCGGCGCGCGAGACGCTGGCCATCGTCGGCGCCTCGGGCTCGGGCAAGAGCACGCTGCTGTCGCTGATCGCCGGGCTCGATATGCCCACGCGCGGCACGGTGCGGCTCGCGGGCGAGGATCTCTTTGCGCTCGACGAGGACGCACGCGCCGCGCTGCGTGCTCGCCGCGTGGGTTTCGTCTTCCAGAGCTTCCAGCTCCTGCCCAGCCTCACGGCGCTGGAGAACGTGATGCTGCCACTGGAGTTGGCCGGACTGCGCGATGCGCGCGGGCGCGCCACCGACATGCTCGGGCGCGTCGGCCTGGCCGGGCGCCTGTCGCACTATCCGAAGCTGCTGTCCGGCGGCGAGCAGCAGCGCGTCGCGCTGGCGCGCGCCTTCGTGGTGCAGCCGGCGGTGCTGCTGGCGGACGAGCCCACCGGCAGCCTGGACCACGCCACCGGCGCAGCCGTGATGGACCTGATGTTTGCCCTGAACCGTGAGCAGGGAACGACCCTGGTGCTGGTCACGCACGATCCGGCGATCGCCGCGCGCTGCGGGCGGCGCATCACCATCGAGGCCGGCCGCATCGCGGCCATGGCGTGAGCGCAGCCCGCCGGCCGTGGCTTCAGGCGGCTGCCGACCGGCGCTCCTGCGCCATGCTGGCAGCGGCGGTGAACAGGACGTCGGTCGACGAGTTCAGCGCGGTCTCGGCGGAGTCCTGCACGATGCCGATCACGAAGCCGACCGCCACCACCTGCATGGCGACGTCGTTGCCGATGCCGAACAGGCTGCAGGCCAGTGGGATGAGCAACAGCGAGCCGCCCGCCACCCCCGAGGCGCCACTCGCGCACACCGAGGCGACCACGCACAGCAGCAGCGCGCTCAGCGGCTCCACCTGGATGCCCAGCGTGTGCGCCGCGGCCAGCGTCAGCACGCTGATGGTGATGGCCGCGCCTGCCATGTTGATGGTGGCGCCCAGCGGGATGGCGATGCCGTAGGTTTCCTCCTTGAGGCCCAGGCGCTGGGCCAGTGCCAGGTTGATCGGGATGTTGGCAGCCGAGCTGCGCGTGAAGAAGGCCGTCACGCCGCTCTCGCGCAGGCAGGTGAATACCAGCGGATAGGGGTTGCGGCGGATCGCACCGAAGACGATCAGCGGGTTCACCACCAGCGCGACGAACAGCATGCAGCCGACCAGCACGGCGAGCAGGTGGGCGTAGCCCCACAGCGCCTGCGTGCCGGCTTCGGCGAAGGTGCTGGCCACCAGGCCCAGGATGCCCAGCGGCGCCAGGCGGATCACGCCCTGGATGATGGTCGTGATGGCCTGCGCCCCGTCGCGCAGCACGGCGCGCGTGCTGCCGGAAGCGTGGCGCAGCGCCAGGCCGAGCGCGACTGCCCAGGTGAGGATGCCGATGTAGTTGGCCTGCAGCAGCGCGTTCACCGGGTTGTCCACCACGCTGCGCGCGACGTTCAGCAGCACCTCGCTCACCGCGCCGGGCGGGGCGATGTCCGCCTGCGGGGCGGCCTGCAGCGTCAGGGTGCTGGGCCACCAGAGGCTGGCTGTCACGCCGACCACCGCGGCGCAGAGGGTGCCGATGGCATAGAGCAGCAGGATCGGCCGGATGCCGGTGGCCTCGCCCGGCGTGTGGTGGCTGATGGCGTCCATGACCAGCACCAGCACCAGCACCGGCGCGACCGCCTTGAGGGCGGAGATGAACAGCGTGCCGAGGAAGGCGACATAGGGCGTGACGCCGGGGGCGAGGAAGGCCAGCAGGACGCCGGCCACCAGCGCGATGGCGATCTGGGCGACGAGGCTGGTGCGCCGGGCCCAGCGCAGCAGGGGGGAGAGCAGCATGGTGGAGCGGGAGGGAGGGGGGTGCCGGGCGCGGCGGCCGCCGGGACGTACGGAGGGTGAAGAGGCTGTCAACCGGGGAAAACGCGCGATTTTAGCGGCCGGGGTGGCGACGGCGACGGCAGTGAGGTCGCCGGCCGGATAATCCGCGCATGTCTTCCCCCAAGATCCTGTTCGGCTTCCACGCCGTGGGCGTGCGCCTGAAGACCGCGCCCCAGTCCATCATCGAGGTCTACCACGACGCTTCCCGGCGCGATGCGCGCATGCGCCAGTTCCTGGAGCGCGCGCGCGAGGCGGGCGTGCGGCTGATCGAGGCCGACGGCGTGCGCCTGGCGCGGCTCGCGGGCAGCGCCGGCCACCAGGGCGTGGCGGCGCGCGTGCAGGCGCTGGCGCAGACGCACTCGCTCGACGAGCGGCTCGATGCGCTGGAAGCCGAGGAGGGGGCGGCGCCGCCACTGCTGCTGGTGCTCGATGGCGTCACCGATCCGCACAACCTGGGCGCCTGCCTGCGGGTGGCGGATGGCGCCGGAGCGCAGGCGGTGATCGCCCCCAAGGACCACGCCGCCGGCATCAACGCCACCGTCGCCAAGGTCGCCAGCGGAGCGGCCGAGACCGTGCCGTACTTCATGGTCACGAACCTGGCTCGCACGCTCGGGGAGCTCAAGGAGCGCGGCATCTGGGTCATCGGCACCAGCGATGACGCGCAGCAGACGCTCTACGACGTCGACCTGAAGGGGCCGGTGGCGCTGGTGCTGGGCGCCGAGGGGACGGGCATGCGCCAACTGACGCGCAAGTCCTGCGACCAGCTGGTGCGCATCCCGATGCGCGGGGCGGTGGAGAGCCTGAACGTGTCGGTGGCCAGCGCCGTGTGCCTGTACGAGGCACTGCGCCAGCGGGGGGCGACGGCATGAACGGGACCGAGACCGAGACCGGGCGCAGCGCGTCGCTGCAGGCGGAGCGGCGCGTGCGCGACTGGGTGCGGGAAGCGTCGCGCATCGCCGTGCTGACGGGCGCCGGCATGAGCGCGGAGTCGGGCGTGCCGACCTTCCGGGACGCCCAGACCGGCCACTGGGCGAAGTTCGATCCGCAGGAAATGGCGAGCGAGCGGGGTTTCCGCGCCGCGCCGCAGCGGGTCTGGGACTGGTATGCGCACCGGCGCGCGATGCTCGAGGGCGTCGAGCCGAACGCGGGCCACCGGGCGCTGGCGGCCTTCGAGCGCGCATGGCCGGGGAGGATGACGGTGATCACGCAGAACGTGGACGGGCTGCACCGCCAGGCGGGCAGCACGGCAGCGCTGTGCCTGCATGGCGAGCTGTCGCTCGACCGCTGGCTGGAGCCGCCGCGCACATGCTGCGACCTGGCGGCGGCCGAGCCGGGCAGCCCGCCGCGCTGTCGCGGCTGCGGCAACCTGGTGCGCCCGGGCGTCGTATGGTTCGGCGAGCAGCTGCCGGGCGAGGTGCTGGAGGCGGCCGAGCAGGCGGCGCGGGCCTGCGAGCTGATGCTCGTGGTGGGCACCGCCGGCGCGGTCTATCCGGCGGCCGGGCTGGCCCACCTCGCACGCCAGGCCGGCGCCCGCGTGGTGGTCGTCAACCCGGCCCCGACCGAACTCGACGGGGTGGCGCACGTGGTGCTGCGTGGCACGGCGGCGGGGCTGCTGCCGCGCCTGCTCGATGTTTCCCGTGAAGAAGGAGCCAACCCATGAAGCTGGTACGCTTTGGTCCCGCGGGCGCGGAGCGCGCCGGCATCGTCGATCCCGATGGCCAGGTGCGCGACGTGTCCATGCTGGTGCCGGACATCGGCCCGGCCCAGCTGGCGCCGCGCACGCTTGCGGCGCTGGCGGCCATCGACGCGCGGCGCCTGCCAGCCGTGGACGGGCAGGCGCGGCTGGGCTGCCCGGTGGCCGGGGTGGGCAAGATCGTGTGCGTCGGCCTCAACTATGCCGACCACGCGCGCGAGGCCGGGCTGTCGCCGCCCGCCGAGCCGGTGCTGTTCATGAAGGCGCCCAGTGCCCTGTGCGGCCCGCACGACGCGGTGCGCATTCCCCCCGGCGCGGTCAAGACCGACTGGGAGGTGGAGCTGGGCATCGTCATCGGCACGCGCATGCAGTCCGTGCCGCCCGGGCAGGCGCTGGCCCACGTGGCGGGCTACGTGCTGGCCAACGACGTGTCCGAGCGCAGCTACCAGATGGAGCGCGGCGGCCAGTGGGACAAGGGCAAGGGCTGCGACACCTTCGCGCCGCTCGGCCCCTGGCTGGTCACGCCGGACGAGCTGGGCGACCCGCACGCCCTCGGCCTGTGGCTGGAGGTGAACGGCGAGCGCATGCAGGACGGCAACACCCGTGACTTCATCTTCCCGGTGCCGGACGTGCTCTCCTACATCAGCCGGTTCATGACCCTGGAGCCGGGCGACGTGGTCCTCACGGGCACTCCGGCCGGCGTCGGGCTGGGGCAGAGGCCCGAGCCGCGCTTCCTGCGCCCGGGCGACGTGATGCGTCTGGGCGCGACCGGCCTGGGCGAGCAGCGGCTGGTCTGCGTGGGCGGGTGATGCCGGCGTCGCCAATGCTCCTGCTGGGCGTCGCCATCGCTGCCGAAGTGGTGGCGACGACGGCGCTCAAGGCGTCGCAGGGCTTCACCCGCCTGGCGCCCAGCCTGCTCGCACTGGCAGGCTACGGGATCGCGTTCTTCTGCCTGGCGCGCGTCATGAACCACATGAGCACCGGGGTGGTGTACGCCATCTGGTCGGGCCTGGGCATCTTCCTGATCGCCATCGCAGGCTGGTTGCTCTACGGCCAGCGCCTTGACCTGCCGGCGCTGGTCGGGATGGGGTTGATCATTGCCGGGGTGCTGGTGATCCAGCTGCTGTCGCGCACCGCCAGCCACTGACAATTGATTTCGATCAAGAAGCCGGCCGGCGGCCCGGCAAGGTGGTTCCTTGGGCTTTAAGATTCATATAGAATGAATGTATTGATGATTCACTTCTGCCTGCCTTCGCGGCAGCGCCACGAGCAATGAACCAGCCCTTGCCTTGTCCTTCCCGCCCGGCGCCGGCCCAGGCCGCGCCCGCTTTGCTCGGATGGCCGGTGCTGCGCCTGGGCTTTCGGCCGTTCTACATCGGCGCGGCCCTGCTGGCTTGCCTGTCACTGCCGCTGTGGATGGGCATGTTTGTCGGCCATGTGCCCTTTGCGCCCAGCCTTCCGCCGATGCTGTGGCACGCGCACGAGATGCTGTTCGGCTTCGCCGCCGCGGTGATCGTGGGCTTCCTGCTGACGGCCGTGAAGGCCTGGACGGGGCTGCCGACGCCGCGCGGGGCGCCCCTGGGCGCGCTGGTGCTGCTGTGGCTTGCCGCCCGGCTGGCGGCCTTCGGCGCACCCTATGCCGTCTACGCGCTGCTCGACGTGCTGTTGCTGCCGGCCGTGGGCGTGGTCCTGCTGCGGGTGCTGGTGGCGGCGCGCAACAAGCGCAATGTGCCGCTGATCGGGCTCCTGCTGGTGATGACCGCGGCGAATGCCGCCTTCCACCTGTCGGTGATGGGGGCACTCGACGGGGCAGTGGCGCTTTCGGCGCTGCATGCCGAGCTGGGCCTGGTGATCATGGTCGTGTGCGTGATCGCGGGGCGGGTGGTTCCGCTGTTCACGAAGAACGTGACGCCCGGGCTGGTGCTGAACATCCCGCGCCGCTTCGAGCTGTCGCTGCTGGCGGTGACGGGGGCAGCCTTCGTGCTCTGGGTGTGTGGCGCACCTGCATGGGCCACGGGGGTGGCGGCGGGCGCCGCGGCGCTGCTCAACGGCGCGCGCCTGGCGCTGTGGAAGCCCTGGGTCACGCTGCGCCGCCCGATCCTGTGGATCCTGCACCTGTCCTATGCCTGGCTGCCGATCGGTCTGGCGCTGCTGGCGCTGGCGCAGCTGGGGATCGTGGCGCCTTCCCTGGCGGTCCATGCGCTCGGCGTGGGCGTCATCGGCGGGCTGATCATCGGCATGGTGACGCGCACCGCGCGGGGCCATACCGGCCGGCCGCTGGTGGCCTCGCGCGCCGAGGTGCTCGCCTACGCGATGGTGCTGGCGGCGGCCCTGCTGCGCGTGGCGGTTCCGGCCG
>NZ_ALEE01000766.1 GCF_000282995.1 Melaminivora alkalimesophila | reverse complement strand
GGTTCCGGCCGCCGCGCCGGCCGCGACCATGCAGGCGCTGCTGGCGGCGACCTGCCTGTGGTCCGGCGCCTTTGCCATCTACCTGGTGATCTACACGCCCTGGCTGATGCGCACGCGCCTGGACGGCAAGGACGGCTGACGCCCCTGTTTTTTCTTCCTTCCCCACTGACCTTGAGAGGAATTTTCATGAGCACCCAGACGGTGACCCAGATCGACGTGCGAACCATTCCGCCGTACGAGCGCCATGCGCAGATCTTCGGCAGCTTCGACGGGCTGCAGGCCGGCCAGGCCCTGGAGATCGTGAACGACCACGACCCGGTGCCGCTGCGCCGCCAGTTCGAGGCGCGCTCGCCCGGCCAGTTCGCATGGAGCTACCTGCAGGCCGGCCCGGCCCTGTGGCGTGTGCAGATCGACAAGCTGGCGGCCTCGGCCGACGAGAGCGGCGGCTCCTGCTGCTCGGGCGGCGCCTGCGGCTGAAGCCGGCACGGAGCCATCCTGCAGAGGGCTGCTCGACCGGGCGGCCCTTTTTTGTTGCGGGGCGCCGCTCGACCGGGGGCGCAGGCTCCGGTTAGATGGGCCGCTGCGGCCTCAGGGCCCCAGCAGGCGCTGCAGCAGCTCGCGCGTGGCGAAACCGTCCGCCGGCAGCCGCAGGCTCTGCTGCAGGCGCCGCACGCCGGCGCGCGTCGCCGGTCCGATGACGCCATCGGCTTCGCCCACCTCCATTCCGCGCTCGTTCAGCCCGCGCTGCAGCTGTTGCACCTCGCTGCGCGACAGGGGCTGCAGTTCGCGTGGCCAGGGCGCACGCAGGCCCTCGCCGCCGTCGATCTGCTGCGCCAGCAGGGCCACGGCCAGCGCGTAGTTGTTCGAGTTGTTGTAGCGCAGCAAGGCACGGAAGTTGCCGCCCACCAGGACCGCCGGCCCACGCGCGCCCGCCGGAGCGAGCACAGACGCGGCCCGCAGCGGCGGCAAGGGGTGGCCGTCCAGGGAGCGGATGCCCTCGGCCGCCCAGAAAGCACTGTCCTGGCGCACATTCAGCTCGGCGCGGGTGTAGTCGAAGCCCTCCGGCAGCCGCACCTCCACACCCCACGGCTCGTCGGCGGTCCATCCCGAATGGGCGAGGAAGCTGGCGGTGGAGGCGATGACGTCGGGAATGCTGCCCCAGATGTCGCGCCGGCCGTCGCCATCGGCATCCACGGCATGGGCCAGGAACACGGAGGGCAGGAACTGCGTGTGGCCCATGGCGCCGGCCCAGGACCCGATCAGTGCCTGCGCTTCGAATTCTCCGGAGTCCACGATGCGCAGCGCCGCCAGCAGCTCCGCGCTCGCCCAGGCGCGCCGCCGCCCCTCGTAGGCCAGGGTAGCGAGCGCATCGACCGTGCGGAAATTGCCGAAATGGCGGCCATAGTCGCTCTCCATGCCCCAGATGGCGGTGATGATGCTGGCCGGCACGCCATCGCGCCGCGCCGCC
>NZ_ALEE01000765.1 GCF_000282995.1 Melaminivora alkalimesophila | reverse complement strand
GCAGCCCGCCCGCGCCGGGCGGGTGGGCTGCGCCTTTTCAAGGCATCACTGCTTGTAGGAGCGCTCGAAGCGGGCCAGCAGCTCGTTGCCGCGGCTGACGATGGCGTCCAGGGCTTCCTTGGCGCTCTTCTTGCCGGCCCAGACCTGCTCGAGCTCCTCGTCCTCGATGGTGCGGATCTGCACGTAGTTGCCCAGGCGGATGCCGCGCGAGTTGTCGGTCACCTTGCGCACCATCTGGTTCACGGCCACGTCGGTGCCCGGGTTCTTCTGGTAGAAGCCGGACTTGTCCGTCAGGTCGTAGGCGGCCATGGTGATGGGCAGGTAGCCGGTGCGCTGGTGGCTGGCGGCCTGCACCTTGGTCTGCGACAGGAACTCGAAGAACTTGGCCACGCCCTTGTATTCCTCGGGCTTCTTGCCGGCCATGACCCACAGGGAGGCGCCGCCGATCACGGTGTTCTGCGGCGCGCCCTTCACGTCGGGGTAGTAGGGCAGGGGGGCGATGGCGTAGGCGAACTTGGCGTTCTTGGCGACGTCGCCATAGAAGCCCGAGGACGTCTGGATCATGGCGCACTCACCCGAGGTGAAGGAAGCCTGCGCCGCCGAGCCGCGGCCCTTGTAGACGAATTCGCCGTTCTTGGCGGCCTGCGCCAGGTTGTCGATGTGCTTGACGTGCAGGGGCGAATTCACCTTCATGCGCGCCTTGTGGCCGTTGGCCGACAGGCCGTTCTTCTCGGTGGCGAACTCCACGTTGTGCCAGGCGGAGAAGGACTCGAGCTGCGTCCAGCCCATCCAGGCGAGCGTCATCGGGCAGCTGTGGCCGCTGGCCTTGAGCTTCTTGGCAGCCTCGAACACCTCGGGCCAGGTGGCGGGCGCCTTCTCGGCATCCAGACCGGCCTTCTTGAAGGCGTCCTTGTTGATGTAGAACACGGTGGTCGAGCTGTTGAACGGCATGCTCAGCATCTCGCCGTTGGGCGCCGTGTAGTAGGCGGCGACGGCGGGAATGTAGGCCGACGGATCGAAGTCGGCGCCGGCGTCCTTCATGACCTTGGCCACCGGCACGGTGGCGCCCTTGCTGGCCATCATGGTGGCGGTGCCGACCTCGAAGACCTGCAGGATGTGGGGGGCGTTGCCCGAGCGGAAGGCGGCGATGGCCGAGGTCATGCTCTCGTCGTAGCTGCCCTTGAAGGTGGGGACCACCTTGTAGTCCTTCTGGCTCTCGTTGAATTCCTTCGCCAGGTCGTTGACCCACTCGTTGTTCACGGCCGTCATCGAGTGCCACCACTGGATCTCGGTCTGCGCCTGGGCGGCAAGCGATGCGGCGAGCACGGAGGCGGCCAGGGCGAGCTGTTTGATTTGCATGAATGAAGACTCCTCTGGGGTAGATACGGATGGCTGAAGCACGCCATGGTGGCGTCGCCGTGTGACACCAGCGTGTCGTTTTCGCACAGCCGAAAACGCGCGACAACGGGGATAACCCGCCACGGGCGAAGGTGCAAATTGTGACACTTGCCGACGTGGTTCCTGACGCGTGGGGGACTTTGTCCCTGCGGCATGCCCCGGTGCTGGGCAATCCACCCATCGCCGGCAAGGATTTGTGCGCTGCACAATGATGTCCCCGTCGACTGTTTTCCTCTTCATCGCTGGAGTTGCCGCACATGCCCAAGACCTCGCTGGACAAAAGCAAGATCAAGTTTCTGCTGCTCGAAGGAATCCACGACTGCGCCGTCGAGGCGCTGGCGGCAGCGGGCTATTCCCAAGTGGAGCTGCTGCCTGGGGCGCTGGAGGGCCAAGCGCTGCGCGACAAGCTGGCGGACGTGCACTTCCTGGGCATCCGCTCGCGCACCCAGCTCACGGCCGAGGTGCTGGCCGCGGCGCCCAAGCTGGTGGCCATCGGGGCGTTTTGCATCGGCACCAACCAGATCGACCTGAACGCGGCGCGCGCGCGCGGCATCGCGGTGTTCAACGCGCCGTATTCCAACACCCGCTCGGTGGCCGAGCTGGTGCTGGCCGAGGCCATCTTGCTGCTGCGCGGCATTCCGGAGAAGAACGCCGCCGCCCACCGCGGCGGCTGGCTCAAGAGCGCCGAGGGCTCCTTCGAGGCGCGCGGCAAGACGCTCGGGATCGTCGGCTACGGCGCCATCGGCTCGCAGCTGTCGGTGCTCGCCGAGGGCCTGGGGATGCACGTCATCTTCCACGACGTGGTCGCCAAGCTGCCGCTGGGCAATGCGCGCCAGGCGCCGTCGCTCACGGCGCTGCTGGAGCAGGCGGACATCGTCAGCCTGCACGTGCCCGAGCTGCCGTCCACGCAGTGGATGATCGGCGCGCCGCAGATCGCCGCCATGAAGCGCGGCGCGATCCTGATCAACGCCTCGCGCGGCACGGTGGTGGAGATCGAGCCGCTGGCCGAGGCCCTCCGCACGCGCCACCTCGCGGGCGCCGCCATCGACGTCTTCCCGAAGGAGCCCAAGAGCAACAAGGACGAGTTCGTCTCGCCGCTGCGCGGGCTGGACAACGCCCTGCTCACGCCCCACATCGGCGGCTCGACCATGGAGGCGCAGGCCAACATCGGGCTGGAGGTGGCGCACAAGCTGATCCGCTACAGCGACAACGGCACCAGCACCTCGGCCGTGAACTTCCCGGAGGTGGCGCTGCCGGCGCACGAGGGCAAGCACCGGCTGCTGCACATCCACCGCAACGTGCCCGGCATCCTGTCGCAGATCAACGGCATCCTCTCGGACAAGGGCATCAACATCGCCGCCCAGTACCTGCAGACGCGCGACGACATCGGCTACGTGGTCATCGATCTGGACGCGCGCTCTTCGGACGTGGCGCTGGAGAAGCTCGCCCAGGTGCCGGGCACGCTGCGCACGCGCGTGCTGTTCTGACGGCGCGGCGCGGCCGCGCCGCGGGTGCTTCGCTTAGAATTTCCGGCCCCCGAGCCACCGGGCGCGGCGCGCCCGACCCAGGTTGATGTCCATGAACGTTCCGATTGCGGCCGCCGCCCTGCAGGGTGCGCAGGCCGCCGAGCCTGCGCGGCTGCGCGAGATTCCCTACAACTACACTTCGTTCTCCGACCGCGAGATCGTCATCCGCCTGCTGGGCGCGCCGGCCTGGGAGGCGCTCGATGCGCTGCGCCGCGAGCGGCGCACCGGACGCTCGGCGCGCATGCTCTACGAGGTGCTGGGCGACATCTGGGTGGTGCAGCGCAACCCCTACCTGCAGGACGACCTGCTGCACAACCCAGAGCGGCGCCGGCTGCTGGTGGAGGCGATGCGCCACCGCATGGCGGAGATCGAGAAGCGCCGCCTGCCGCACGAGGACGCGGAGCGCGACCGGCGCGTGGGCCAGCTGGTGGAGGCCGCCCGGCGCGCCATCGACGAGTTCGACGCCACGCTGGTGCAGGCGGCAGCGCTGCGCCGGCAGGTGCACAAGCGCCTGGCGCCGCACACCCACAAGGACAACATCAAGTTCGACGGCCTGTCGCGCGTGTCGCACGTGACGGACGCGACCGACTGGCGCGTGGAGTTCCCCTTCGTGGTGCTCACGCCCGACAGCGAGGCCGAGATGGCGGCGCTGGTGCGCGAGTGCATCGCGCTGGAGCTGACCGTGATCCCGCGCGGCGGCGGCACGGGCTACACCGGCGGGGCGGTGCCGCTGACCTGGCGCAGCGCCGTCATCAACACCGAGAAGCTCGAGTCCCTGTCGGCGGTGGAGATGCGCCGCCTGCCGGGCGTGGACCGGGAGGTGCCGACCCTCTGGACCGAGGCCGGTGTGGTCACGCAGCGTGTGGCGGATGCGGCCGAGGCCGCGGGCTTCGTCTTCGCGGTGGACCCGACCAGCGCCGAGGCCTCGTGCATCGGCGGCAACATCGCCATGAATGCCGGCGGCAAGAAGGCCGTGCTCTGGGGCACGGCGCTCGACAACCTGGCGAGCTGGCGCATGGTCACGCCCGATGGGCTGTGGCTGGAAGTCACGCGCATCGGGCACAACCTCGGCAAGATCCACGACGCGCCCATGGCCAGCTTCGAGCTGCAGTACTTCGAGGCCGACGGCAAGACCCCCATCCGCACCGAGCGCCTGGACATCCCCGGCAGCACCTTCCGCAAGGAAGGTCTGGGCAAGGACGTGACGGACAAGTTCCTCTCGGGCCTGCCGGGCGTGCAGAAAGAGGGCACGGACGGCCTGATCACCAGCGCGCGCTGGATCCTGCACCGCATGCCCGAGCACACGCGCACCGTCTGCCTGGAATTTTTCGGCAACGCCCGCGACGCCGTGCCCAGCATCGTCGAGATCAAGGATTTCATGTTCGCCGAGCAGCAGCGCTCGGGCGTGTTGCTCGCCGGGCTGGAGCACCTGGACGACCGCTATCTCAAGGCCGTGGGCTACGCCACCAAGTCGAAGAAGGGCGCGGGCAAGCTGCCCAAGATGGTGCTGATCGGTGACATTGTCGGCGACGACCAGGACGCCGTGGCGCGTGCTGCGGCCGAGGTGGTGCGCATCGCCAATTCGCGCTCGGGCGAGGGCTTCACCGCCGTGAGCCCCGAGGCGCGCAAGAAGTTCTGGCTCGACAGGAAGCGCACGGCGGCGATCTCGCGGCACACCAACGCCTTCAAGATCAACGAGGACGTGGTGATCCCGCTGCCGCGCATGGCCGAGTACACCGACGGCATCGAGCGCATCAACATCGAGCTCAGCTTGCGCAACAAGCTCAAGCTGTGCGACCAGCTGCAGGATTTCTTCGCCCGCGGGCAGCTTCCCCTGGGCAAGCAGGACGATGCGCAGGGCATTCCGGCCGAAGTCCTGCTGGGCGACCGCGTCGCACAGGCGCAGGCGCTGCTGTCCGAGGTGCGCCAGACGTGGCAGGAGTGGCTGGACAACGTGGCGGTGCTGTTCCCGCAGCTGCAGGACCACACGCTGCGCGCCAGCTGGAAGGCGCAGATCAGAAAGCCCCTGGCGGCCATCTTCGCCGGCGCGCCCTACCAGCCCATCCTGGACGAGGTGCAGGCAATCCACCAGCGCGTGCTCAAGGGCCGCGTCTGGGTGGCGCTGCACATGCATGCCGGCGACGGCAACGTGCACACCAACATCCCCGTCAACAGCGACGACTACGAGATGCTGCAGGCGGCGCACGAGGCGGTGGCGCGCATCATGGTGCTGGCGCGCTCGCTCGGCGGCGTGATCTCGGGCGAGCACGGCATCGGCATCACCAAGCTGGAATTCCTCACCGACGAGGAGCTGGCGCCCTTTGCCGAGTACAAGCGGCGCGTGGACCCGCATGGCCACTTCAACTGGGGCAAGCTGCTGCGCGACCCCGAGCTGCTGGCGCGCAGCCAGCCGGGCAGCCGGGGCGCTGCGGCCGCCAGCGGCACGCGCCAGTCGCTGCGCTACGCCGACCTGACCAACGCCTACACGCCCAGCTTCGGCCTGATGGGGCACGAATCGCTGATCATGCAGCAGAGCGACCTGGGCGCCATCGTCGCCAGCGTCAAGGACTGCCTGCGCTGCGGCAAGTGCAAGCCGGTGTGCGCGACCCACGTGCCGCGCGCCAACCTGCTCTATTCCCCGCGCAACAAGATCCTGGCGACCTCGCTGCTGGCCGAGGCCTTCCTGTACGAGGAGCAGACGCGCCGCGGTGTCTCCAGCCACCACTGGCAGGAGTTCGAGGACGTGGCGGACCATTGCACCGTCTGCCACAAGTGCTTCAACCCCTGCCCGGTCAAGATCGACTTCGGCGACGTGACCATGAACATGCGCAACCTGCTGCGCAAGATGGACAAGAAGAGCTTCCGGCCCGGCAACAAGCTGGCCATGGCGATGCTCAACGCCACCGACCCGCGCACCATCGGCGTGTTGCGCGCCGGCATGGTGAACGTCGGCTTCAAGGCCCAGCGCGTGGCGGTGGACGCGCTGCGCGCCGTCGGCCGCCGCCAGACCGCTCGCCCGCCCGCCACCGTCGGCACGGCGCCGATCAAGGAGCAGGTGATCCACTTCGTGAACAAGAAGCTGCCCGGTGGCCTGCCGACGAAGACGGCGCGGGCGCTGCTCGATATTCAGGACAAGGACTACGTGCCCATCATCCGCAACCCCGAGACGCGGGCGGACAGCGAGGCCGTGTTCTATTTCCCGGGCTGCGGCTCCGAGCGGCTGTTCTCGCAGGTCGGCCTGGCGACCCAGGCCATGCTGTGGCACGCGGGCGTGCAGACCGTGCTGCCGCCGGGCTACCTGTGCTGCGGCTATCCGCAGCGCGGCAGCGGCCAGTTCGACAAGGCCGAGAAGATGATCACCGACAACCGGGTGCTGTTCCACCGCGTGGCCACCACGCTGAACTACCTGGACATCAAGACGGTGGTGGTCTCCTGCGGCACCTGCCACGATCAGCTGCAGGGCTACCAGTTCGACAAGATCTTCCCCGGCAGCCGGATGGTCGACATCCACGAGTACCTGCTGGAGAAGGGCATCGCGCTGCCGGCAGGGCAGGGGGGCTACCTCTACCACGAGCCCTGCCACAACCCCATGAAGCGGGGTGACTCCATGCAGACCGTGCGCGCCCTGGTGGGCGACAAGGTCATCAAGAGCGAACGCTGCTGCGGCGAATCGGGCACCCTGGGCGTGACGCGCCCGGACATTGCCACCCAGGTGCGCTTTCGCAAGACCGAGGAGATCCGAAAGGGCGAGGCGCAGCTGCGCGCCAGCGGCGCCGTGGGGCAGCAGGACAACATCAAGATCCTGACCAGCTGCCCGAGCTGCCTGCAGGGCGTCTCGCGCTACCAGCAGGACCTGTCCACCGGCTTGCTGGAGGCCGACTACATCGTGGTCGAGATGGCGCGCCAGATCCTGGGCGAGGACTGGCTGCCGGAGTTCGTGCGGCGCGCCAACGCGGGCGGCATCGAGCGGGTGCTGGTGTGAGCGCGGCTGCCGCGCCTG
>NZ_ALEE01000764.1 GCF_000282995.1 Melaminivora alkalimesophila | reverse complement strand
CTGCCGCGCCTGCCGGCGGTCCGGCCTGCCCCTTGTGCGCCGCCGACGGCGGCACGCTGGTGTGGCGCGGCTGCGGGCTGCGCGTCATCCATGCGGCCGAGGAGGCGGGCTTTCCGGCCTTCTACCGCGTGGTGTGGGAGGCGCACGTGGCGGAGTTCTCCGACCTGCAGGCCGCCGAGCGCCAGCGCTGCATGGAGGCGGTGGCGCTGGTGGAGCGCGTGCTGCGCGAGCGGCTGCAGCCGACCAAGGTCAACCTGGCGGCGCTCGGCAACCTGGTGCCGCACCTGCACTGGCACGTGGTCGCGCGCTTCGACTGGGACAGCCACTTCCCGGCGCCGATCTGGGCCCCGCCGCAGCGGGCGGCC
>NZ_ALEE01000763.1 GCF_000282995.1 Melaminivora alkalimesophila | reverse complement strand
CCGCAGCGGGCGGCCGCTGCGGCGCGGCTGGAAGGGCTGCGCGCTGCGCTGCCGGCGTTGCACCAGGCCCTGCGCGAGCGGCTGGCGCAGTGGGCGCAGGCCGCCTGAGGCCATCGGCGGGCTGCTATCTTCGGGCCGCGCCGCGCACCCCTTCCGGTGGCGCGGCCCAGTCTTGCCAGGATCCCATCCATGCCCCAGTCCCCGAACGACCAGCCCACGCCCCAGTCCCTCACCGTGCACGAGCAATCGCGCGTGCTGGAAGTGATGTTCTCCGACGGCGCGCAGTTTCGCATTCCCTTCGAGCTGCTGCGCGTGTACTCGCCCTCCGCCGAGGTGCAGGGCCACGGGCCCGGCCAGGAGGTGCTGCAGACCGGCAAGCGCCAAGTCACCCTGGTGCAGCTCGAGCCCGTGGGTCACTACGCCGTGCGCCCGACCTTCTCCGACGGGCACGACAGCGGCATCTACACCTGGGCCTACCTGTACGAGCTCGGGCGCGACCAGCAGCAGCTGATGCGCGAGTACGAGCGCCGCCTGGCGGAGGCGGGCGCCGACCGCGACGCGCCCATGGCGGGCCGCGCGGCGTCCGGCGGGCACGGCTGCGGCAG
>NZ_ALEE01000762.1 GCF_000282995.1 Melaminivora alkalimesophila | reverse complement strand
GCCAGCCGCTGACGGCCCGTGGCGGGCCGCCCTTTGGCCGAATAGCCACACATGCCCCAGGCCGATGCGGGGTTGTCGCGGTGCGCGCGCAGCGGCTCCCCTAGCATCGCGCCATGAGCACCACCCACTTCGGATTCCAGTCGGTCGACGAGCACGAGAAGGCGCGCCGCGTGCGTGGCGTCTTCGACTCGGTGGCACCCAAGTACGACCTGATGAACGACCTGATGTCGGGTGGGCTGCACCGCGCCTGGAAGGCCTACACCGTGCTGGTCGCCAATCTGCGCGAGGGCGACCAGGTGCTGGACATCGCCGGCGGCACGGGCGACCTGGCGCTGGCCTTCGCGAAGAAGGTCGGGGCCACCGGCCAGGTGGTGCACACCGACATCAACGAGGCCATGCTGCGCACCGGGCGCGACCGCCTGATCGACGCCGGCGTGGTGCTGCCGACGGCGGTGTGCGACGCCGAGCGGCTGCCCTTTCCGGACAACCATTTCGACCTGGTGAGCGTCGCCTTCGGGCTGCGCAACATGACCCACAAGGATGTGGCGCTGCGCGAGATGGCGCGCGTGCTCAAGCCGCGTGGCCGGCTGCTGGTGCTGGAATTTTCCAAGGTCGCCAAGCCGCTGTCCAGGGCCTACGACTGGTATTCCTTCAAGGTGCTGCCGCGCCTGGGGCAGATGGTGGCGGG
>NZ_ALEE01000761.1 GCF_000282995.1 Melaminivora alkalimesophila | reverse complement strand
GGGCGACGCCGCCAGCTACCGCTACCTGGCCGAGTCGATCCGCATGCACCCGGGCCAGGAAGAGCTCAAAGCCCTGATGCAGCAAAGTGGCTTCGGACATGTGGACTATCACAACCTGACGGGCGGCGTCGTGGCGCTGCATGTTGGAATCAAGTGCTGAACGCGTACCTCGACGCAAACCTTTTCCGGGAGATGACATGAACAGGAAACTCTGGTCGGTGGCGCTGGTCGCCATGCTGGCGCTGCTGGTGCACGTCGATGCCGACGCGCGCCGCATGGGCGGCGGCAAGTCCTTCGGGCGCCAGTCCAGCAACGTGACGCAGCGCGAGGCCGCGCCCCAGCGCGCCCCCGGTGCGCCCGCGCAACAGCAAAACGCCGCCCCCAGCAAGGCCGCGCCCCAGAACGCGGCCACGCCGGCCGGCGCCGCCGCGCCCAAGAAGCCCTGGGGCGCGATGCTCGGCGGGCTGGCGGCCGGCCTGGGCCTGGCCTGGCTGGCGAACGCGCTCGGCCTGGGTGCGGGCTTCGCCCAGTTCCTGATGTTCGCGCTGCTGGCGCTGGTGGTGATGGCCGTGGTCGGCATGGTCATGCGCTCGCGCCGCCCGGCGGCGGCCGGTGCTGCGCCCTTCGCCTTCCAGGGCGCGGGGGCCGGCGCGCCGCCGGCGGACGTGCCCGCCGCGCGCCACTACAACCCCGAGAAGGTCGGCAACGACGCCTCCGCCCGGCCGTGGGAACACCATGGCACGGCCTTCCAGGGGCAGCCTGCGGCCGGCGGCTCGATGATCGGCTCGGCCCTGGCCGGTTCGCAGAACTGGGGCATCCCGGAGGGTTTCGACGTGGCGGGCTTCATCGCCGCCGCCAAGCGCAACTTCACGACGCTGCAGGCCGCCTGGGACCGCTCCGACATGGAGACGCTGCGCTCCATGATGACCGACGCCATGCTGGGCGAGATCCGCACCCAGCTGGCCGAGCGCGAGCAGCTGCGCGGCGCGGCCGCGCCCAACCACACGGACGTGGTCATGCTGGAGGCCCAGCTGCTGGGCATCGAGGACCTGGGCGATGGCTACATGGCCAGCGTCGAGTTCTCCGGCATGATCCGCGAGGAGCCCTCGGCCGGCCCCAGCCCGTTCCGCGAGGTCTGGAACATGACCAAGCCCAAGGACGGCAGGAGCGGCTGGCTGGTGGCCGGCGTGCAGGCCCTGCAGTAGGCACGGAAGTGCCCCGCCCGCGCCGGTCTTGCCGGCGGTGGGGCGGGTTTCGATCCACACGAGGGCCGGCGCAACCGCGGCGTGGGCAAAATGCCTACGGTGCAGGCGCCACTTCGGGGAATAATCGGGGACTATGCCCAAGCAGTCCCCTTTTTCTTTCCTGGACGGATTCATGGAACGCATCGCAGCCGGTCCCCAGCCCCCCGCGTGGCTGGTGCACGAGGTGCAGCACCGGGCCGTGCTGTTCCTGAACCACGTGCTCATGCAGGAAAGCGAGGCGATGGACCGCCTGGCGCGCCAGAGCGGACGCACGGCCCGTGTGCAGTGGCGCAATTTCTTCGTCACGCTGCGGGTCACGCCCGCGGGGCTGCTCGACCTGGCGCCCGAGGGCGCCGTGCCGGACCTGCGCCTGGAAGTGTCCGAGGGCTCGCCGCTGTCGCTGGCGCGCAGCGCGATCGCCGGCGAGCGACCCACCATCCGCATCGAGGGGGACGTGCAGCTGGCGGCCGAGATCAACTGGGTGGTGGACAACGTCCGCTGGGATGTCGAGGACGACCTGGCGCGCGTGATCGGCGACGCGCCGGCGCACGCCATCGCCTCGGTGGCCGGCCGCGTGGCCGAGGCGCTGCGGCGCTTTGCCGGCGCGCGGCTGGGCCGCGGCGACGGCCGGCACGACGTGGGCGCCCACGGCGCCAGCCGCGACCCGCACCGCAGCCCGCCATGAGCCGCCTCCTGCGGGGCTTCACCATCGTCTGGGTGGTGCTGCGCCATGGGCTCGACGAGGTCGTCCTGTCGAGCTTCGATCGCCCGTGGCTGCACGGCTTCACGCGCGTGCTCACGCTCGGGCGCCGGCTGGACGCGCCACGCGGCGTGCGCCTGCGCCTGGCGCTGGAGAGCCTCGGCCCGATCTTCGTGAAGTTCGGCCAGGTGCTGTCCACGCGGCGCGACCTGATGCCGCCGGACATCGCCGACGAGCTGGCGCTGCTGCAGGATCGCGTGCCGCCCTTCGACCCAGCGATTTCGGTGGCCACCATCGAGCGCGCGTTCCGCCGCCCCATCGGCGAAGTCTTCGTCTCCTTCGAGCGCGAACCGGTCGCCAGCGCCTCCATCGCGCAGGTGCACTTCGCCGTGATCCGCGACCGCAACGGCATGCTGCGCGACGTGGCCGTCAAGGTGCTGCGCCCGGGCATGCTGCCGGTGATCCGCAAGGACCTGGCGCTGATGCGCATGATGGCCGGCTGGGTGGAGCGCCTGTCGGCGGACGGCAAGCGCCTCAAGCCCCGCCAGGTGGTGGCTGAGTTCGACAACTACCTGCACGACGAGCTGGACCTGATCCGCGAGGCCTCCAACGCCGCCCAGCTGCGGCGCAACATGGCGGGCCTGGATCTGGTGCTGATTCCCGAGATCTTCTGGGATTATTGCCACCCGGAGGTGCTGGTCATGGAGCGCATGGACGGCGTTCCCATCAGCCAGGTCGAGCGCCTGCACCAGGCGGGCGTGGACATCAAGAAGCTCGCGCGCGACGGCGTGACCATCTTCTTTACCCAGGTGTTTCGCGACGGCTTCTTTCACGCCGACATGCACCCGGGCAACATCCAGGTGAGCATCGAGCCCCAGACCTTCGGGCGCTACATCTCGCTGGATTTCGGCATCGTCGGCACGCTCACCGAGTTCGACAAGGAATACCTGGCGCAGAACTTCACGGCGTTTTTCCGGCGCGACTACAAGCGCGTGGCCGAGCTGCACATCGAGAGCGGCTGGGTGCCCGCCAACACGCGCGTCAACGAGCTGGAGGCCGCCATCCGCGCCGTGTGCGAGCCCTACTTCGACCGCCCGCTCAAGGAGATCTCGCTGGGCATGGTGCTGCTGCGCCTGTTCCAGACCTCGCGGCGCTTTCAGGTGGAGATCCAGCCGCAGCTGGTGCTGCTGCAAAAAACCCTGCTGAACATCGAGGGCCTAGGCCGCCAGCTCGACCCGGACCTGGACCTGTGGAGCACGGCCAAGCCCTTCCTCGAGAAGTGGATGCTCGACCAGCTCGGCCCCAAGCGCCTGTGGCGCGAGCTGCAGCTGGAGGCGCCGCGCTACGCCAAGCTCCTGCCCGAGCTGCCGCGGCTGATGCACGCATACCTGCGCCAGCGCCCCGCCGTGGAGCGCGCCGAACTGCAGGCGTTGCTGGCCGAGCAACGCCGCACCAACCGCTTGCTGCAGAGTCTGATCTACGGGGGGCTCGGCTTCGTGCTGGGCCTGCTGGTCATGCAGCTGGTCGTGCGCCTGCGCCTGTTCTGAAGCCGCCCCGGGCGCCTCCCTTTTCTTTCCCTTCCACCCTTCCCACAGCCCTTCCTTTTTCGCAGGAGTTGCAACGTGTTGCTCTTCATGGTGATTGCTTACCTGTTTGTCACCATCGGTATCGGCCTGTGGGCCGCGAGACGGGTGCAGAACACCGCCGACTTCGCGATCGCGGGGCGGCACCTGCCCATGTACATGATCATCACGACCACCTTCGCCACCTGGTTCGGCTCGGAGATCGTGCTGGGCGTGCCGGCGAAGTTCATCAACGGCGGCCTGAACGCGGTGGTGGAAGACCCCTTCGGGGCGGGCATGTGCCTGATCCTGGTCGGCGCCTTCTTCGCCGCCAAGCTCTACCGCATGTCGCTGCTCACCATCAGCGACTACTACCGCGAGCGCTTCGGCCGCACCATCGAGATCGCCTGCTCGCTGATCATCATGCTCAGCTACTTGGGCTGGGTCTCGGCGCAGGTCACGGCGCTGGGGCTGGTGTTCAACCTGCTCTCGGGCGGGCTGATCTCCATCCCCTGGGGCATGGCGATCGGCGTCGGCTCGATCCTGGTCTATACCCTGTGGGGCGGCATGTGGTCGGTGGCCGTGACCGACTTCATCCAGATGATCGTGCTGGTGGTGGGCCTGCTGGTGCTGTCGTTTTTCGCCGCCGACATGGCGGGCGGCGCGGGCAAGGTGATCGACCTGGCGACCAGCCGGGACATGTTCCGCTTCTGGCCCGAGCCGACCTGGCACGAGATGATCTTCTTCTTCGGCGCGGCGATCACCATGATGCTGGGCTCGATCCCCCAGCAGGACGTGTTCCAGCGCGTGATGTCGGCCAAGACCGAGAAGGCCGCCACGCACGGCACCATCATCGGCGGCAGCGCCTACATCCTGTTCGCCTTCGTGCCGATGTTCCTGGTGGCCAGCGCGCTGATCATCATGCCCGAGCAGACCGAGGCGCTGCTGGGCGACGACCCGCAGAAGGTGCTGCCCACGCTGGTCATGGAGCGCATGCCGGTCATCATGCAGGTGCTGTTCTTCGGCGCGCTGCTGTCGGCCATCAAGTCCTGCGCCTCGGCGACGCTGCTGGCGCCGGCCGTGACGTTTACCGAGAACATCTGGCGCCAGTTCCGCCCGACCTACATCAGCGACGACGAGAACCTGCGCATCATGCGCATCAGCGTGTTCGTGTTCGCCATCTGCGTGCTGGTCTACTCCATCAAGATGGAAGGCACGCCGATCTTCGAGCTGGTCTCGGGCGCCTACCAGGTGCCGCTGGTGGGAGCGTTCGTGCCACTGGTGTTCGGTCTGTACTGGAAGCGCGCCAACACGCAGGGGGCGATGTGCGCCGTGGTGCTGGGCATCGGCACCTGGGTGCTGTTCATGGCGGTGCCGGCGCTGGGCGAGGCCTTCCCACAGCAGCTCGCCGGGGTGCTGGCGGCCGTGTTCGGCATGGTGGCGGGCTCGCTCGCGCCGCAGCTGGTGCGCAACACGCGCGTGCCTGCCCAGCCCGTGGCCGGGCTCGACATCTAGGCCGGCCGTGCGTGGGCGCCGGGCGGGCAGGGGGCGCGCTACCTATAATTGCGGGTTTTTCCTTCAACCGCGATTGCGCGCCTTTTTGCCATGCCTATCTATGCCTACCAGTGCGGCTCCTGTGGCCATGCCAAGGATGTGCTGCAAAAGATCTCCGACGCTCCGCTCACCACGTGCCCGTCCTGCGGGGCCGAGGCGTTCACCAAGCAGGTGACGGCCGCGGGCTTCCAGCTCAAGGGAACGGGCTGGTACGCCACCGACTTCAGCGGCCGCAAGAGCCCGGCGGCCGCCCCCGAGGCCGGCGCTGCCACTGCCTCCTCCCCGGCAGCGGCCGCCGGCGGCGCGGACGCCTGAGCCTGCATGTCCAAGAGCGCGCCCATGGCCACGCTGCGCAACTGGCTGCTCACGGGCCTGCTCGTCGTCGTGCCCGGCGTGATCACCGCCTGGGTGCTGACGTGGTTCGTGGGCATGCTCGACCTGACGCTGGCGATCCTGCCCGAGGCCTGGCAGCCCGACCGGCTGCTGGGCCTGCACGTCCCGGGCTTCGGCGCGCTGCTCACCTTGAGCATCCTGCTGGTGGTGGGCGCGCTGGCGAGCAACTTCGCCGGGCGCAAGCTGGTGCAGTGGGGCGACGCGCTGGTCAGTCGCATCCCGGTGGTGCGCTCGATCTATTCCAGCGTCAAGCAGGTCTCCGACACCCTGTTCTCCGAAAGCGGCAATGCCTTTCGCACGGCGGTGCTGGTGCAGTGGCCGCGCGAGGGTGTGTGGACGGTGGCCTTCGTCACCGGTTCGCCCTCGGGCGAGGTCGCGGCCTACCTGCGCGATGAATACGTGAGCGTGTATGTGCCCACCACGCCGAACCCGACCGGTGGCTATTTCGTGCTGATGCGCAAGAGCGACTGCGTGGAGCTCGACATGAGCATCGACGCGGCGCTGAAATACATCGTCTCCATGGGCGTCGTCGCGCCGCCCGACCCTCTCGCGGCTGCCGGCGAGCGCGCCTGAGACCGCTTTTTCCACCGATCGTCCACGCGCCCCAGCCGGGCGCAGGAAGCAAAGACCCCACACCATGGCCATGCGTTCCCACTACTGCGGTCAAGTGACCGAAGCCCTGATGGGCCAAACCGTCTCCCTGTGCGGCTGGGTGAACCGGCGCCGCGACCACGGCGGCGTGATCTTCATCGACCTGCGCGACCGCGAGGGCTACGTGCAGGTGGTGTGCGACCCGGACCGCCCGGAGATGTTCGCCACCGCCGAGGATGTGCGCAACGAGTACTGCGTGCGCGTGGTCGGGCTGGTGCGCGCCCGGCCCGAGGGGACGGTGAACGAGTCCATCGCCAGCGGGCGCATCGAAGTCCTGTGCCATGAGCTGGTGGTGCTCAACCCTTCCGTCACGCCGCCCTTCCAGATGGACGACGACAACCTGTCGGAGACCACGCGCCTGACCCACCGCGTGATGGACCTGCGCCGCCCGGTGATGCAGCGCAACATGATGCTGCGCTACCGGGTCGCCATCCAGGTGCGCAACTTCCTCGACCGGCAGGGCTTCATCGACATCGAGACGCCCATGCTGGGCAAGAGCACGCCCGAGGGCGCGCGCGACTACCTGGTCCCGAGCCGCGTGCACGACGGGCACTTCTACGCGCTGCCGCAGTCGCCCCAGCTCTACAAGCAGATGCTGATGGTGGCCGGCTACGACCGCTACTACCAGATCACCAAGTGCTTTCGCGACGAGGACCTGCGCGCCGACCGCCAGCCCGAGTTCACGCAGATCGACTGCGAGACCTCCTTCCTGGGTGAAGAAGAGATCCGCGCCATCTTCGAGCAAATGATCCGCGAGGTGTTTCGTACGCAGCTCGAGGTGGACCTGGGCGACTTCCCCACCATGAGCTACCACGAGGCCATGCGGCGCTTCGGCTCGGACAAGCCCGACCTGCGCGTCAAGCTCGAGTTCACCGAGCTGACCGACGTGATGAAGGACGTGGACTTCAAGGTGTTCTCTGGCCCGGCGACCACCCCGGGCGGGCGGGTGGTGGCGCTGCGCGTGCCGGGTGGCGGTGCCATCTCGCGCGGCGAGATCGACCAGTACACCGAGTTCGTGAAGATCTACGGCGCCAAGGGGCTGGCGTGGATCAAGGTCAACGAGGCGGCCAAGGGGCGCGATGGCCTGCAGTCGCCGATCGTGAAGAACCTCCACGACACGGCCATCGCCGAGATCCTGAAGCGCACCGGCGCGCAGGATGGCGACATCCTGTTCTTCGGCGCCGACCGGGCCAAGGTGGTGAACGACGCCATCGGCGCACTGCGCCTGAAGATCGGCCACAGCGATTTCGGCAAGAAAGGCGGGCTGTTCGAGGACCGCTGGGCGCCGCTGTGGGTGGTGGACTTTCCCATGTTCGAGCACGACGAGGAGGACAACCGCTGGGTCGCCGTGCACCACCCCTTCACCGCGCCCAAGGACGGCCACGAGGACCTGATGGACACCGACCCGGGCCAGTGCCTGGCGAAAGCCTACGACATGGTGCTCAACGGCTGGGAGCTGGGCGGCGGCTCGGTGCGCATCCACCGCGCCGACGTGCAGGCCAAGGTCTTCGCCGCGCTCAACATCAGCCCGCAGGAGCAGCGCGCGAAGTTCGGCTACCTGCTGGACGCGCTGCAGTACGGCGCGCCCCCGCACGGCGGCCTGGCCTTCGGCCTGGATCGCCTGATCACGCTGATGACGGGGTCGGAGTCGATCCGCGACGTGATCGCCTTCCCCAAGACCCAGCGCGCCCAGGACCTGCTGACCCAGGCGCCCTCGCCGGTGGACGAGAAGCAGCTGCGCGAGCTGCACATCCGGCTGCGCAACCCGGCGCCCGCGGCCTGAACGGCGGGCCCGGTGGGCCCCCCATGGCCATAGGCTCGGCAAGGGGCGCCTGCGGGCACCTTGCGCCTTTCTGGGACACTTGCGGCGATGGAGCACCGCCCCCTGCCCAAGATCCCCGAGTCCGTCCTGGTCGTCATCCACACGCCGGCGCTGCAGGTGCTGCTGCTGCGGCGCGCCGGCCTGCACGAGGGCCAGCCCTTCTGGCAATCCGTGACCGGCAGCAAGGACACGCCCCAGGAGAGCTGGCGCGAGGCCGCCGTGCGCGAGGTGGCGGAGGAGACGGGCATCGACGCACGCGCGCCGGGCTGCACGCTGGTGGACTGGGGCCTGGAGAACACCTACACCATCTACCCCGCCTGGCAGCAGCGCTACGCGCCGGGCGTCTGGCTGAACACGGAACGGGTCTTCGGCCTGCAGGTGCCGCGGGCGAGGGCGCTAAGCTTGAATCCCCGTGAACACACGGCATATGAATGGCTGGACTGGCGCGCCGCGGCCGATCGCTGCACCTCGCCGTCCAATGCCGAGGCCATCCTGTGGCTGCCACGTTTTGTACCGTTGCCATGACTGAGCTTCCCTCCCGCCCCCAGGACCGTGCCGAGGAACATTCGGGCATCCTGCGCGTGGCGACCTACAACATCCACAAGGGCGTGCAGGGCATGGGCCCGGCGCGGCGCCTGGAGATCCACAACCTGGGCCTGGCCGTCGAGCAGCTCGACGCCGACATCGTCTGCCTGCAGGAGGTGCGCGCCCTGAACCGGCGCGAGGCGCTGTACTTCGACCGCTGGCCGGAGGTGCCGCAGGCGCAGTACCTCGCGCCCGAGGGCTATGAGGCGGTCTATCGCACCAACGCCTACACGCGCCATGGCGAGCACGGCAACGCGCTGCTCACGCGCTGGCCGGTGGTCGGCCACAAGCACCAGGACATCTCCGACCACCGCTTCGAGCAGCGCGGGTTGCTGCACGTGGAAGTGCTGGTGGAGGGCCGCCCGGTGCACGCCATCGTGGTGCACCTGGGGCTGGTGCCGGGCAGCCGCATCCGCCAGGTGGCGCAGATCCAGCGTTTCATCGAGCGCGAGGTGCCTGCCGATGCGCCGCTGGTGGTGGCGGGCGATTTCAACGACTGGGGCCTGCAGATCAAGCGCATGCTCGCCGGCTTCGGCCTGTTCGAGTACGACGAGAACCCCCAGGCCTACACCTATCCGGCGCGCCTGCCGATGGTGCAGCTCGACCATGTCTACGTGCGCGGGCTGCGGCCGATCTCGCTGCACGTGCCGCGCGGGCGCATCTGGTGGCGCATGTCGGACCACCTGCCGCTGATCGCCGAATTCGAGCTCTGAGCGCGTGGCCTCGCCCGCATGGCACCCGCGCTGGGGCCGCACCGACCACCACGTCACCCTGCTGCAGGGGACGGCCGAATTCTTCCCCGCGCTGGTCGCGGCAATGGACACGGCGCTGTCGGACATCCAGCTGGAGACCTACATCTTCGACTTCACGGGCGCCGCCGCCGAGGTGGCCGAGGCGCTGGTGCGCGCGGCGGCGCGCGGCGTGCGCGTGCACGTGGTGGTCGACGGGGTCGGCACCGGGCGGCTGCCGCGCCACTGGCAGCAGGCGTTCGCCGAGGCCGGCGTGCGCCTGCAGGTCTATTCGCCGCTCGGGCCGCTGGGCCTGCTCTTGCCGCAGCGCTGGCGCCGCCTGCACCGCAAGCTGTGCGTGGTGGACGGGCGCGTGCTGTTCTGCGGGGGCATCAACATCCTGGACGATTTCCACGATCCGAACCATGGGCCCCTTGAGGCGCCGCGCCTGGACTTTGCCGTGCGCGTGCACGGCAGCCTGGTGGAGCAGGCGTCCGAGGCGATGGAGCAGCTGTGGTGGCGCCTGAAGGCGGGCGAGGACGCGCGCCAGCGCCGGTTGGGCCTGGCGCTGGCGGACTGGCGCGCGGCGCGGCTGGCCAAGCTCAAGGAGCGGCGCGCCGAGGAGGCCGGGCGCGGCATGCGGGCGGTCTTCCTGCTGCGCGACAACCTGCGCCACCGCAGCCGCATCGAGCGCGCCTACCGGCGCGCCATCGCCCGGGCGCGCCACGAGGTGATCATCGCCAATGCCTACTTCATCCCGGGGGGAAAGCTGCGCCGGGCGCTCAAGCACGCCGCCGGCCGGGGCGTGCGCGTGCGCCTGCTGCTGCAGGGGCGTTATGAATACTTCATGCAGTACCACGCCGCCCGGCCGGTGTACGGCGCGCTGCTCGCGGCCGGGGTGGAGATCCACGAATACGCCCCCAGTTTCCTGCATGCGAAGGTGGCGGTGATCGACGCCGAGGGTCCGCGCCCCTGGGCGACCGTCGGCTCGTCCAACCTGGACCCGCTGTCGCTGCTGCTGGCGCGCGAGGCCAACGTGGTGGTGCGCGACGCCGGTTTCGCGCAGGAGCTGCGCGCGCGCCTGGTGCACGCGCTGGAACACGCGGGACGCCCGGTGGACGCGCGCAGCTACGCGCGCCGGCCGTGGCGCGAGCGCCTGCTCGATCGCATCGCGCTCGGGTGCATGCGCGCGGCGCTGTGGGTGACCGGCAACCGCTACTGACCCCGGATGCTGCCGCCGCACCGCCGCCGCGCGCTTGGCTTAAGTCCTTGATTTTCAATGGCCAAGACCCAAAGCCACCGCCCCGGCGGCGCCGGCCTTTGCCTGTTACCATCCCGCCCCATGTCCGATCTCCCTGTAGTTTCCCTGCCCGCTCGTGCCTCCGAGGAGGGCACGCCGGTTTCCGTGAGGATCCGCGAGCGCCTGCTGGCGGCCCGCCAGCGCTTCCATGCCAACGACAACATCGCCGGCTTCATCGAGCCGGGCGAACTGGAGCTGCTGCTCGACGAGGTGGAGGCGAAGATGCAGGGCGTGCTCGACAGCCTGGTGATCGACACCGCGGGCGACCACAACACGCAGAACACCGCGCGGCGCGTGGCGAAGATGTACCTCAACGAGGTGTTCAAGGGCCGCTACGTGGCGCCGCCGCCGATCACCGAGTTCCCGAACGTCGAGCGGCTCAATGAGCTGATGATCGTCGGGCCGATCACGGTGCGCAGCGCCTGCAGCCACCATTTCTGCCCGGTGATCGGCAAGCTCTGGGTGGGGGTCATGCCCAACGAGCACACGAACGTCATCGGGCTGTCGAAGTACGCGCGCCTGGTCGACTGGGTGATGGGTCGCCCCCAGATCCAGGAAGAGGCGGTGGTGCAGCTGGCCGACCTGATCATGGAGAAGACCCAGCCCGACGGTCTGGCGATCGTCATGGAGGCGAGCCATTTCTGCATGTCCTGGCGCGGGGTGCGGGAGATGGACAGCAAGATGCTCAATTCCGTCATGCGCGGCGTGTTCCTCACGGACCCTACGCTGCGGCGCGAATTTCTCTCGCTGATCCCGGGTCGCCACTGAGGCACAGTCGCTGGCATCCGGCGGCCCCGCGTCGCCCCGTTCCTTCCCCGCTTTTCAGGAGTCCGAGCCATGTTGGTGCGCCTGCTCTACGTCAGCCGCGCGGTGGACCCGTCCCCCGCCGCCATCGAAGCCATCCTGGCGCAGTCGCGCCAGCACAACCCGGCGACGGGCATCACGGGGGTGCTGTGCTATGGCGACGGTGTCTTCCTGCAGGCCATCGAGGGCGGGCGCTCGGCCGTGAGCGGGCTGTTCGGCCACATCCAGCGCGACGCCCGGCACAAGGATGTGGAGCTGCTGGCCTTCGAGGAGATTTCCGAGCGGCGCTTCGGCGGCTGGACCATGGGACAGGTGAATCTGGCCAAGCTGAACCATTCGATTGTGCTGAAGTATTCCGAACGCCCGGAGTTCGACCCCTATGCCGCCTCCGGGAAGGTCTCCTTCGCGCTGCTCGAGGAGCTGATGGCCACCGCCTCGATCATCGGGCGCGCCTGAGCGGCCACGCCCGGCCCCGCGCTGAGTGCGCCTGGCGCCTTCGGGCCGATGCTGCCTGCCGCTGGGCGAGGGCGGCCCTCAGGGCAGCGGCGGCACCGCGGCGGGCGCGGGTGCCGCGGCTGGGGCCTCGATTTCGAACCAGCCCGGACCATGGCGCAGGCCGACGCCCAGGTGGCGCGCGAGACGCTCCAGCGCCGCCGCGTCGAGGACCGGCATGCCGGGGGCGGGGGTCGCCGGCGGGGCGTCGGCCGCCTGCCCTTCGGCCTGTACGCGCAGGCCCGGACCTTCGGGCGCTGCGACCACGCGCACGCAGGCCGGGATGGGATCCGGGTCTTCCGCGAGGATATGGATGGCGCCGAGCAGCAGGCACAGCATGGGCTGCTGGGGCGCCGGTGCGCTGGGCAGAGACTGTTCGGGGCTGCCCAGCGCCAGCTCCAGCCCGCGCATGGCCAACAGCGGGTAGGCCAGCGCGTGCGCCAGCTCGGCCGTGGCCGCCAGCGGCTCGGGCTTGGCCGGGCCGCCCAGGTCCCAGTGGCGCAGCCGCCGGGCGCTGTCCGACAGGCTGGCGAGGTGCTCCTCGAGCTGGTCGAGCTGGGTGGCGATGCTCTCGCCGGCGGCAGCGCTCGGGCCGGCGCCGCTGCTCGCCTCGGCAGCGACGCGGCGGCGCAGCACCACGGTGCCCATGCGCATGATGGTCAGCATGCCGGCCAGGTCGTGGCGCACGACCGGCATGGCGCGTGCCAGGATGGCGTGCTGCACGCCCAGGGCGGACCACGCGGCGGCGTGGGCGAGGTGGGGATCGTCGGGCTGGGTCTTGGTCATGGCTGTACCCTGCATTGGAGCAGCGCTCGGGCCGTGGCCGGGTAGGACGGGGCCGCGTGTAAGCAGGTGTGAACCATTGTACGGTCGGGCTGCGGCGCGCCCCCTTCAGCCGGCGCGGCCGGCGCCGGGCCGGACCAGCGCCAGGTAGGCGCTGCGCGTGGACGGCGACACCGACCCGAGCAGCTGGGCGTAGGGGGTCTGGTGGCGCGCCAGCATGCGGGCGGAAGCAACGGTCTTGGACTTGCAGAACCAGTGGCAGGTGTGCTGCATCAGCAGCAGCTCGGCCGTCATGGTGTAGGCGCGCTCGCGCGGCCCCAGGCCGTCGCGGTTTTCCCGGACGCGGGCGATGCCCCGCGCGTGCACCGCCAGCGCAGCGCGCATATCGAAGCTCGCAGCAGGCAGCAGCTGCAGGGCCAGCGGCAGCGCCACTGGCAGCCGGCTCACGCGGGTCTGCTCGGCGGGCAGCCGCGCGAAGCCGGCGACGAAGCGCTCGAACTGGCTGCACAGCTGGATCTCGCTGGCCTCCAGGGTGGACAGCACCTGGGCGCGCCGCTGCAGGTCGGCCTCGCCCATGGCGCGCAGGTAGCCCTGGGTGAGGGTCTGCATCAGGCGCTCGATCTGGAAGGGGGCGAGTTGCTCGCCCAGCAGGGCGATGCGCTGGCGCTGCTGGTGGGCGTTGGCGAGGTAGGCGCCGGTGGCGGCCAGCAGGCCCAGGAAAAGGAGGTCCATGGAAGATCGGGCAGGGGCGGGAGGGGCGAGGGGGATGGGGCGGCCAGGAGGGCGCCGCTGCGGGCTTGGCGGGGCAGGGTTCAGGAGGGGGCCGCGGCGCTTGCGGGCGGCTGCGGCCAGGGGCGCTGGGCGCCGCGCAGCTGCTCGTAGGCGTGGGCGACGCGCAGCACACCCAGGTCGTCGAAGCGCTGTCCGGCGATCTGCAGTCCGATCGGCAGG
>NZ_ALEE01000760.1 GCF_000282995.1 Melaminivora alkalimesophila | reverse complement strand
CAGGCCGCTGCTGCTCCAGCCGCAGTGGATGGAGGCCGCCGGCTGCTCGGACATGTTGTAGGGCACGGTGAAGGCGATGTGCTCCAGCGGGCGCAGCGGGTCGTTGGTCGGCGCCGGCAGCTCGGCGTCGAAGGCCGTGATCGGCGCCACGGGCGAGAGCACGTAGTCCACCTGCGCGCACGCGCGCACCGTGGCCACGCGCGTGGCGTGGAACTGCTGGCTCGCCTCGTAGACGTGGGCAGCGTCGAACTGCGCGGCGCTCATGGCCCAGTCGCGAATGAAGGGCAGCACGCGCGTGCGCTGCTGCGGCGAGAGGGTGCGCAGGTCCATGTAGGAGCGCATGCGCCAGAAGTGGTCCATGCCGTCGAGCATGGTGCGCGTCAGGAAGGGGCGCAGCGGGACGATGGTGGCGCCGGCCTGCTCGAACACGCGGGCCGCGGCCTCCACGGCGGCGCGCACCTCCGGCTGCACCGGCAGGCCGCAGCCGGCGTCCAGCAGCAGCCCAAGGCGCAGGTCGCGCAGGATGTCCGGCGCAGCGGCATAGCCGCCCCAGTCGATGTCCTGCGCCGGCAGACTCATGCTGTCGCGCGCGTCGGGCCGGGCCAGCGCCTGCATCAGCAGGGCCGCATCGCCCACGCTGCGCGTCATCGGGCCGGCGGCGCGCCCGGTGTAGGGGGGGTCGATGGGGATGCGCCCCAGGCTGGGCTTGAGCGTGAAGATGCCGCACCAGCTCGCCGGCAGGCGCACCGATCCCCCGATGTCGGTGCCCACGTGCAGCGGCCCGTAGCCGGCCGCCGCCGCCGCGCCC
>NZ_ALEE01000759.1 GCF_000282995.1 Melaminivora alkalimesophila | reverse complement strand
CCGCCGCGCCCGCGCCGGAGCTGGAGCCGCCGGGGCCCTTGCGCAGGTCCCAGGGGTTGCGCGTGAGCGGGTGAAAGGACGACAGCCCCGAGGACAGCATGCCGAAGTCCGGCATGGTGGTCTTGGTCAGCAGCACGGCGCCCGCCTCGGCGAGGCGCGCCGCCGGGGGCGCGTCCTGCGCGGCCGGCACCAGCTCGGTGGCGGCGGTGCCCAGCGGCGTCGGGTCGCCGCGCGTGGCGATGTTGTCCTTGAGCGTGGCGGGCACGCCGTCCAGCGGACCGCAGGGCGCTGCGCGCAGCCAGCGCGCCTCGCTCTCGCGGGCCTGCGCGAGCGCCGCCTCGGGTCGCAGCAGGTAGGTGGCGCGCAGATGGGGCTCCCAGCGCTCGATGTGGTCGAGCACTGCCTGCGTGACCTCCACCGGCGAGAGCGCGCGCCGGCGGTAGGCGTCGACCAGCTCCTGCGCGGACAGCGCGTGCAGCTCCGTTCCTGCCCTCATGCCCAGGCCATGGCCGACAGGTCGTTGACGAAGATCGGCATGTCCTTCCACAGCCCCTGCACGCCCTTGGCGGCCACCGTGACCCACTGCGGCTGGTAGAGGAAGGCGTGCACGCAGTCCTCGGCCAGCAGGCGCTGCGCCTCGCCCAGCAGCCGCGCGCGGTCGGCCGGGCGGGTGGCGTTCTTGATCTGCTCGTAGAGCTGGTCGAACTTCTCCGAGCGGTAGCCCCAGTAGTAATCCGGCTTGGCGAAGTTGCCCAGGTCGAAGGGCTCGACGTGCGAGATGATGGTCAGGTCGTAGTTCTTGTTGCCGTAGGTGCCCGACAGCCACTGCGCCCACTCCACGTTCTGCAGCTTGAGCTGGATGCCGACCTTGGCCAGCTGCGCGGCGATGACCTCGCCGCCCTGGCGTGCGTAGGGCGCGGGCGGCAGCGTCACGGTCAGCGTGAGCGGCGTCTTGACGCCCGCCTCGGCCAGCAGGCGCCTGGCCTTGTCCGGGTCGTAGGGGTTGATGGCGGTGGTGTCCACGTAGCCGAAGGCGCCCGGCACGTAATGGCTGCCGATGGGTACGCCCAGCCCGTCGGCCGCGCCCTGGATGACGGCCTTGCGGTCGATGGCGGCGGTGATCGCCCGGCGCACGCGCACATCCTGAAGCGGCTCCCTGGCGTTGTTGATCGCCAGGATGGTCTTGGCGCGCGAGCCGCTGATGAGCGTCTGAAAGCGCGGGTTGCCCTTGAACTGCGCCATGCTGCGCGGCGTGACGCGCGCGAACACGTCCACGTCGCCGGCCAGCAGCGCCGCCACCTGGGCGGCCGGGTCGGGGATGAAGCGGAAGGTGGCGCGCCGGATGCGGATCGACGAGGCATCGCGCCACTCCGGCCAGGCGACCAGCGAGACCGAGGCGCCGCGGCTCCAGGCGCCCAGCTGGTAGGGGCCGGTGCCGACGGGCTTGGAGGCATTGGTGTCGGCGCTCTTGGGCTCGACGATGATGGCGGTGGCCTGCCCGAGCAGGAACAGCAGGTCGGGGTCGACCTCCTTGTTGAGCAGCACCACCGTGTGCTCGTCCACCACCTGGGTCGTGAGGTTGGCAAAGGTGCGCTTGTCCTTGTTGGTGCTTTTCTCGCCGCCCGCGCGGTCGAAGGAGAACTTCACGCTCTCGGCGTTGAAGGGCTCGCCGTTGTGGAACTTCAGGCCCTTGCGCAGGCGGAAGGTGTAGGTCTTGAGGTCCGGCGAGATCTCCCAGCCTTC
>NZ_ALEE01000758.1 GCF_000282995.1 Melaminivora alkalimesophila | reverse complement strand
GCAGCGGCGAGACGCTGCCGTCCGCGTTGATCTTGGTGAGCGTCTCGTAGATGTTGTAGAGCGTGACCTCGGCGATCGACGACGCCGCCCCGGCGGTCGGATCCAGCCCCGGCGGTTCGAGCGTCATCGCCAGGGTCAGGCTGTCCTTCTTCGTGCCCTGTGCCAGGGTGTGCAGGGGCAGGGCCATCAGGCCGGCGCTCAGTGCGCTGCCGGCCAGGGCGGTGCGGCGGGTGAACATGGGTGTCTCCTCGGTGGCGTTGGGAATTTCCGGTGGCGATGCTGCGCTGCACACATCAGCGCCTGGCGTGTTTTTACACCACCATGCGCGGCACCGCATCGACCAGCGCGCGGGTGTAGGGGTGTTGCGGCGCGGTGAAGAGCTGCTGCGGCGCGCCGCGCTCCACCACCTCGCCCGCGCGCAGCACCAGCACCTCGTCGCACAGGTGGCTGACCACCGCCAGGTCGTGGCTGATGAACAGGTAGGTCACGCCGTGGCGCTCCTGCAATTCGGCCAGCAGATTGAGCACCTGCGCCTGCACCGACACATCCAGCGCGCTGACCGGCTCGTCGGCGACGATCAGGCAGGGGCGGGTGATGAGGGCGCGGGCGATGGCGATGCGCTGGCGCTGGCCGCCGGAGAACTCGTGCGGGTACTTGTGCGCGTCGCCGGGTCGCAGGCCGACCTGCGCGAGCACTTCGGCGGCGCGCTCGGCCGCTTCGGCGCGTGTGGGCCGCTCCAGCGGAAACAGCGGCTCGGTCACGATGCGCTCGACGCGCTGGCGCGGATCGAGCGAGCCGTAGGGATCCTGGAAGACCATCTGGAAGTCGCGCCGCGCGGCGCGCAGCTCGGCGGCGGACAGCCGGTGCAGGTCGCGCCCGAGCAGCTCCACGCTGCCCCCCGCGGGCGTCTCCAGCGCCATGACGAGCCGTGCCAGCGTGGACTTGCCCGATCCGGACTCGCCCACCACGCCCAGGCTGCGGCCGGCCTGGATCTCCAGGTCGACGCCGTGCAGCACCGGCAGGATCGGCCGCGGCCCGAGCAGCCGGGTGCGCGGCAGGCGGTAGTGGTGCTGCAGTGCGCGCACGCGCAGCAGCGGGGAGGCGGGCGCCATCATTCCTCCCCCAGCCGGATGCAGCGCGCCACGTGGCCGCCGCCCAGGTCCACGGGGGCCGGCAGCGCCGCGTTGCAGGCCTCGATGGTGCGCGGGCAGCGCCCCGCGAAGGGGCAGCCCGGCGGCAGATCGGCCAGTTCGGGCACCGTCCCGGCGATGGTCGGCAGGCGCCGGCCGGGCGTGCGCGCGCCGCCCAGCTCCGGGCGTGCGGCGAACAGGCCCTGCGTGTAGGGGTGGGCGAGGGCGCCGAACACGGTGTGCGTGGGGCCGGACTCGACCACCGCGCCGCCGTACATGACCAGCGTGCGCTGCACGTTCTGCGCGATCACTGCCAGGTCGTGCGAGATCAGCAGCAGCGCCATGCCGCGCTCGGTCACCAGGCTGCCGATCAGCTCCAGCACCTGCTGCTGCAGCGTC
>NZ_ALEE01000757.1 GCF_000282995.1 Melaminivora alkalimesophila | reverse complement strand
GGCTCGCCCGCCGCCTCGGGCGAAACTTCCACCACGTCGCGCACCGGCGTGCTGGCGATCAGGCGGCGGGTATAGGGGTGTTGCGGCGCGGCGAAGACCTGCGCCACCGTGCCCTGCTCCACCAAGGCGCCCCGCTCCATGACCGCCACGCGGTCCGCGAAGCGGCGCACCAGCTGCAGGTCGTGCGTGATCAGCAGCACCGCCATGCCGGTCTGGCGCTGCAGCTGCGACAAAAGCTCCAGGATCTGGCCGCGCAGCGTCACGTCCAGCGCCGTGGTGGGCTCGTCGGCGATCAGCAAAGCGGGCCCGCAGGCCAGCGCCATGGCGATGGTGATGCGCTGGCGCTGCCCGCCCGAGAACTGGTGCGGGTAGGCGTCCAGGCGCTCGGCGGCGCGCGCGATGCCGACGCGCTCGAGCAGGGCGATCGCCTCGGCGCGCGCCTGCCGGGGCGACAGCCGCTGGTGCAGGCGCAGCGGCTCCGCCACCTGCCGGCCGATGGGATGCACCGGGTTGAGCGCCGTCATGGGCTCCTGGAAGACCATCGCCATGCGGTTGCCGCGCAGGCGGCACAGCTGCGCCTCGGGCATGCCGACCAGCTCCTGGCCGTCGAGCCGGATGCTGCCGCGCACCTCGGCGCCCTCCGGCAGCAGGCCCATCAGCGCCAGCGCCGTGAGCGACTTGCCGCTGCCCGATTCGCCGATCAGCCCCAGCGTCTCGCCCCGCGCCAGCTCGAAGCCGAGGCCGCGCAGGGCGCGCGCCGGCCCGCGGTGGGTCTGCAGCCGCACTTCCAGGTCGCGGACCTGCAGCAGCGGCACCTCAGGAAAGGAGATCCGTTCGGCCATGGCGTTCAGCGTTGTCGCGCCAGACGCGGATCGAGCACGTCGCGCAAGCCGTCGCCCAGCAGGTTCAGCCCCAATACTGCCAGCGCGATCGCCAATCCCGGCCACACGGCCAGCAGCGGCGCCTGGAACATCAGCGTCTGCGCCTCGGCCAGCATGCGCCCCCAGGAGGGCTGGGGCGGCTGCGTTCCCAGCCCCAGGTAGGACAGCGCGGCCTCGGCCAGCACCGCCAGCGCAAACTGGATCGTCGCCTGCACGATCAGCACCGAGGCGATGTTGGGCAGCACGTGCTCGAGCGTGATGCGGGTGGCGCCCTTGCCGCTGGCGCGCGCCGCCAGCACGTACTCGCGCGACCACACGGCGCGCGCCGAGGCGCGGGTGATGCGCGCGAAGGTGGGGATGTAGAAGATGCCGATGGCGATGATCGCGTTCACCATGCCGGGGCCGAACACGGCCGTGAGCATGATGGCCAGCAGCAGGGCCGGGAAGGCGAAGGTGAAGTCGGCCACGCGCATGATCAGTTCCTCCACCCAGCCGCCGCGCGCCGCCGCGACCAGGCCGAGCAGCGTACCGAGGCCCAGCCCGATCCCGACGGCGATGATGCCCACGGCAATGGTGGCGCGCGCCCCGACCAGCAGCAGCGAGGCGACATCGCGCCCGTAGGCGTCGGTGCCCAGCCAGTGCT
>NZ_ALEE01000756.1 GCF_000282995.1 Melaminivora alkalimesophila | reverse complement strand
CGGCGGGGCGAGCGCCGCCTCCATGTCCATCTCGTAGGGCGGCCACGGCGTCCAGACATAGGACAGCAATGCCGCCAGCAGCAGCGCCCCGCTCAGCAGCGCCCCGAGCAGCAGGCTGCGGTGGCGCAGGGCACGTCGCAATGCCGCCCCCCTCATGTGCCCCGGGCCTGCACGCGCGGGTCGATGAGTGCATACAGCAGGTCGACCACGAAATTGACCAGCACCACCATCGCCGCCAGCAGCATCACGCAGTTGCGCACCACGACCAGGTCGCGGTTGGCGATCGACTGGAAGATCAGCCGTCCGAGCCCGGGCAGGTAGAACACGTTCTCCACCACGATGGTGCCGGCCAGCAGATTGGCAAACTGCAGGCCCATCACCGTGACCACCGGGATCATGGCGTTGCGCAGCACATGGCCCCACAGGGCTGCGCGGCGCGACAGGCCCTTGGCGCGCGCCGTGCGCACGAAATCCTCGCGCAGCACGTCCAGCACCGCCGAGCGCGTGATGCGCGCCAGGATCGCGCCCTGCACCACCGCCAGCGCCACCGCCGGCAGCAACAGCGCCCGCAGCGCCGGCAACACGCCGCCGCCGTGCTCCGCGCTCCAGCCCGGGAAACCCCCGGCGGCAAACCACTGCAGCTTCACCGAGAACAGCAGGATCAGCAAAATGGCGAACCAGAAGTTCGGGATGGCGATGCCGACCTGTGCGAGCGCCATGGTGGCAAGGTCGCCCGGGCGGTTGTGGTGCGCCGCCGCGTACACCCCCGCGGCCAGCGCCAGCAGCGTGGTCAGCGCCATCGCCATCAGCGCCAGCGGCAGGGTCAGCGCCATGCGCTCGGCGATCAGCCCGGCCACCGGCGCGCCATAGGCGTGGCTGGTGCCCATGTCGCCTTGCAGCAGCCCGGCGATCCACTGCAGGTAGCGCCGCCAGGCCGGCTGGTCCAGTCCCAGCTGGCGCGTGAGCTCCACCACCGCCTCGGGAGCGGCGTCCGGGCCGAGCAGCACCTGGGCGGCATTGCCCGGCAGCACCTCCAGCACGCCGAACACCACCAGCGAAGCCGCCAGCAGCGTGGCCAGCAGGGTTCCCAGGCGTTGGAGCAGAAAGACGGCCATGGCTTGCAAGGAAGGGTGCCACGCCACGGACGCGGCGGCGCGGGGCCGCAGCATAGCCGCAAAAGCCGCGATGGCATCCGGGCCGGGGCGGCGCGGCGGGGCCGGCCGGGCGGATAATCACTCCATGGCGGCAGTGTCCATTCCCTGGTTTGCGCATCCGTGCGCTCCGTTGCCGGAGGTTTCGCGATGGCTTTGATGATCACCGAGGAGTGCATCAACTGCGACGTGTGCGAGCCGCAGTGCCCGAACGAGGCGATCTCGCTGGGCGAGCTGCACTACCAGATCGACCCCGCCAAGTGCACCGAGTGCGTCGGGCATTTCGACGAACCGCAGTGCGTGGTGATCTGTCCGGTGGCGTGCATCCCCAAGGACCCGCGCCACCCCGAAAGCCGGGAGACGCTGCTGCAGAAGTTCGAGCGCCTGCAGGCGCGCCAGCCGGCCTGAGCCGCACCGGCGGGGCGCTTG
>NZ_ALEE01000755.1 GCF_000282995.1 Melaminivora alkalimesophila | reverse complement strand
CGGGGCGCTTGCTCAGGCCCCGCCCGCCTCCCTGGGCGGGCGCGGTGGCTTGGGCCGGGGCGGCTTGGTGGTGTGCACCAGCTGCGTCGCCTTGTCCATGTCGCCCGCGAGCATTGCCGGCAGCGCCTTGAGGGCGTGGGAGATGCCCTCCTCGATGAGCGCGCGCTCGGCCGGGGCCGGCCGCTTGAGCACCCAGCCCACCACCTCCGACTTCAGGCCCGGATGGCCGATGCCGATGCGCAGGCGCCAGTAGTCCGAGGCGCCCAGCTGCGCGTGGATGTCGCGCAGGCCGTTGTGGCCGCCGTGGCTGCCGCCCTTCTTGAGCTTGACCACGCCCGGCTCGAAGTCCAGTTCGTCGTGCGCGACCAGGATCTCGTCCGGCGCGATCTTGTAGAAGCGCGCCAGCGCCGCCACCGACTTGCCCGACAGGTTCATGTAGGTCTGGGGTTCGAGCAGCCACACCGGCCGCCCCTGCACGTTCGCGCGCGCCGCCAGCCCCCAGTAGCTGCGCTCGGGCACGAGCTGCACCTTCAGCGCCCGCGCCACCTCGTCCACCCACTGGAAGCCCGCGTTGTGGCGCGTGCCCTCGTATTCGGGCCCGGGGTTGCCCAGGCCGACAAACAGCTTGATCATCGTGCCGATTATTCAGCAGCCGGACGGGCAAGAAAAAGGCCCACCTGGAGTGGGCCCTGGTCTCGCCGGGGCGCGGCGGACGCGCCCGGGCGGTGCGGCAGGCGCAAGCAGCTTACTTCTTGCCCTTCTTGGCCGGAGCGGGTGCGGGAGCGGCAGCGGCGGCGTCCACGACGACTTCCGGCAGCTTGATCGACACCAGCGCGGGGTTCTTGTTCGAGCCGCGCACCACCGCCTTGACGCCGTGCGGCAGCTTGATCGATTGCACGCCCACGAAGGACTTGGCCGTCAGCTGGCTCAGGTCGACCTTGATGAACTCGGGCAGCTGGGACGGCATGCACACCACGTCCAGCTCGTGCATCACCGGCGTCACGGTGCAGCCTTCCAGCTTCACGGCCGGCGACTCTTCCACGCCCTCGAAGTGCAGCGGCACCTTCAGGTGCACGCGGGTGCGCTCGTCCACGCGCTGGAAGTCCACGTGCAGCACCTGCTGCTTGAAGGGGTGGAACTGCACGTCGCGCAGCAGCACCTTGGAGGTCTGGCCGTTCAGCTCCATGTCCAGGATGCTGGAGTGGAAGGCTTCCTTCTTGAGGGCGTGCCACAGGGCGTTGTGGTCCAGCTCGATCATCTGGGGCTCGGCGTTGCCACCGTAGACGATGCCGGGGGCCTTGCCGGAGATGCGCAGGCGGCGGCTCGCACCCGTACCTTGCTTGGCGCGCTCGTAAGCGACGAATTGCATGATGAAGACTCCTGTTGGGGCCGGCCGCGACCAGCTCGGCCCACTGCTTGGAAAAAGGCCCTGCACCCTTGCATGGGCGGGGCCAGCGGATGCTCCGAAGCTTCCCGGCGCGCTGGGCGCTCAGTTCTGCTCCGAGAACAGGCTCATGACCGAATCGCCCTTGGCGATGCGGTGGATGGTCTCGCCGATCAGCGGCGCCACCGACAGCTGGCGGATCTTGGCGCAGGCGCGCGCCGCCTCGCTCAGCGGGATGGTGTTGGTCACGACCACCTCGTCCAGCGCGCTGCCGCCCGCGATGCGGTCGATCGCCGGGCCGGAGAAGATGGGGTGCGTGCAGTAGGCGTAGACCTTCTTCGCGCCGCGCTCCTTGAGCACCTCGGCGGCCTTGACCAGCGTGCCGGCGGTGTCGATCATGTCGTCCATGATCACGCAGTTGCGGCCCTCGATCTCGCCGATCACGTGCATCACTTCCGACACGTTCGCCTTCGGGCGGCGCTTGTCGATGATCGCCAGGTCGCAGCCCAGCTGCTTGGCCAGCGCACGCGCACGCACCACGCCGCCCACGTCGGGGCTGACGACGATCAGGTCCTCGTAGTCCTTCTGGATCAGGTCGCCCAGCAGCACCGGCGAGGCGTAGATGTTGTCCACCGGGATGTCGAAGAAGCCCTGGATCTGGTCGGCGTGCAGGTCCATGGTCAGCACGCGTGCCACGCCGACCACCTGCAGCATGTTCGCCACCACCTTGGCCGAGATCGGCACCCGCGTGGAGCGCGGGCGGCGGTCCTGGCGGGCATAGCCGAAGTAGGGGATCACGGCACTGATGCGCTCGGCCGAGGCGCGCTTGAGCGCGTCCACCATGATGAGCAGCTCCATCAGGTTCTCGTTGGTCGGATGGCAGGTGGACTGCACCACGAACACGTCGCGGGCGCGCACGTTCTGCTTGATCTCGACCGTCACCTCGCCGTCCGAGAAGCGCCCCACGTCGACCGCCCCGAGGGTGGTGCCCAGATAGCGGGCGATGTCGGCAGCCAGCACGGGATTGGCATTGCCCGTAAATACCATGAAGTCGGAGGAATGGGCGTGCATGAGCAGCTCGGCGGTGTGGGGTCTGGTCCCGCTCGGGGTGTGTGTCTGGCGCAGGACGTGTGCAGTGTTTTGGCAGGGGAGGAAGGACTCGAACCCTCGCATGCCGGAATCAAAATCCGGTGCCTTAACCAACTTGGCGACTCCCCTACACAGGTCGGCTGGCGTGACCAGCCCACCTTGTATCACTTCAATCCGTGGCCCAACCGGCCAGCGGATGGAACCCCAGATTCTCACACACTTTGATCTGCCATGCTGCGGGTGCATCGTGCAGATCGACCGCGTGTGGGATTTGCGCAAATACCGCACTTCCAGAGCCCGTCATCCGGGCGGCAAGTCCCTTGGAGCCAAGCCAGCGGAGGGCCTGGTCGACCTCGGGGCACAGGGCCTGGGCGACGGTCTGCAGGTCGTTTCTTCCGAAACTGTACGGCGCTGCAGCAAAGTCCGAGATTGTAGCACGCTCTGAATCGCGTTTGAGCAACGGACTGGAAAAAATGGCTTTGGTTTCCAGTCCGGCTTCGGGCTTGACCACCACGAAGCGTGCGGGCTCAAGGCGTTGCTGCCTCTCAAGGGGACGGATTATGTCACCAATTCCCTCCACCCAGGCGTTCGTGCGGCCCAGGAAGAACGGAACATCGGCGCCCAGCGTGGCGCCGATGGCTTGCAGCTGCCGGCGCGACAGGCCCAGGCCCCACAGGCGGTTGAGCGCCAGCAGGGTGCTCGCCGCATCCGAGGAGCCGCCGCCCAGCCCTGCCTGGGCGGGAATGCGCTTCTCGACATGGATGTGCACGCCGCCCGGGTGGCCGCTGGCCTGCTGCAACGCCCGCGCGGCGCGCGTGCACAGGTCGTCGGGCGGCAGCTCCATGCCCTCGGCGCTGCGGCTCACGCCGGCGACCCTGCGCTCGAAGTGCAGGCTATCGCTCCAGTCGATCAGCATGAAGGCCGACTGCAGCAGGTGCATGCCGTCGGCGCGCCGTCCGGTGACGTGCAGGAACAGGTTGAGCTTGGCCGGCGCCGGCACGTCGTGCAGGGAGTGCATGGCAGGCGCGGATTCAGCGGTCGAGCACGATGCGCAGCACGGCCTGCGGCGGCGGCGTGTGGCGCGTCGCGACCAGGCGGCCTTCGCCCAGGCGCGAGAGGTCGGCCTGCCAGCCCGGCGCCTCGGCCGGCGCGCCGGCCAGCCAGTCGAACAGCGCGCCGATGGGCAGCTCCGTGCCCGTGAGCTCGCGCGCCAGGGCTTGCAGCGAATCGGAATGGCGCTCGCCATCGGCGGTAGCGAGCCAGGCCCCGGCGGCCGACCATTGCAGCCGGGCGATCTGGTTGCCCAGGGGGTTGTAGAGCGCCAGGGCGCCGGCCGCGGCCGAGCCGGAGAGCTCGAAGCCGGCGCTCAGGGATTGCGCCGTGTGCTCGTCGCCTTCCACCTGCAGGCCCAGGCGCCCGGTCCAGTGGTCCAGGGCGTGCGCCGGGCCTTCCCGGAGGCGGGGCGGCTGCGCGC
>NZ_ALEE01000754.1 GCF_000282995.1 Melaminivora alkalimesophila | reverse complement strand
CGGCTGCGCGCAGCCCGCCGCCAGCACCAGGCCGCCGCCGGCGAGCCAGCCCAGCGCCGCGCGGCGCGTGGTCCCGCTCAAGGCCGGGCCCCCAGGCGCCTGAGGGTCTGCTGCAGCACGTCGTTGCGCTCGTTGATCCTCAGGCCTTCGCGCCACACCTCCAGCGCCTGCTCGCGCTGGCCGAGTGCCCAGTGCACCTCGCCCAGATGGGCGGCGATCTCGGCATCCGGTTGTGTCCTGAAGGCCTGCTGCAGCAGCTCCAGCGCCCGCTCGCGGTTGCCCAGGCGGAATTCCACCCAGCCCAGGCTGTCGGTGATGAACGGGTCTCCCGGGGCCAGCTCCAGGGCGCGCGCGATCAGCCTGCGGGCCTCCAGCAGCCGCTCGCCGCGGTCGGCCAGCAGGTAGCCCAGCGCGTTCAGCGCATGGTGGTGGTCGGCCTTGCGCTCGATGATGGCGCGCAGCAGCCGCTCTGCCTCCTGGAAGCGCCCGACCCGCTCGGCCAGCATCGCCAGGTCGTAGGCGATGTCGTTGTCCTGCGGGGCCTGGGCGGCGGCCTTGGCCTGGAGCTCGTAGGCCTCCTGGTACTCGCCCGCCTCGCGCAGCAGCTGCGCCTCGGCCTGGAGCTTGAGGCGCTCTTCCTGGGCGTTGCGCGTCGGTGTCGCGCGGATCAGGGCGCGGCCCTGCGTGAGCTTGCCCTGGCGCGCCAGCAGCGCAGCGCGCCGGGCCTGCGCAGCCAGCGGGTCGGCCGAGCTGTCGATGCGCTGCAGCCATTCCTCGGCCTTGGCGTAGTCGCCGCGCTTTTCCGCCACGCGCGAGCGCAGCAGCCAGGCCTGCGTGAAGGCACGCTCGCGCGCCTCGCTGGGGGGGGCGCCTTCCAGCTGCCGGATGAATTCCTCCAGGGCCGCGTCGGCGCCGTCCAGGTCGCCCGCCTGCAGCCGCAGCGAGCCCTGGATCAGCCAGGCCTCGGAGGCGTCCGGGCGCTCGCGGGTGATCGCGTCCACCTGCACCTGGGCGTCGGCCAGCCGCTGCGACTCCAGCAGTATGCGGGCATAGGCCATGCGCACCTCGGGCATCGGCGTGTCCGCGAGGTAAGGCCCGAGCAGGGCCTCGGCCTCGCCCACACCGCCCTCGAGCAGCGCGAGCGCCAGCATGGCGGCGCCGTCCTCGGTGTGGTCGAGCTCCAGGGCGTGCCGCGCCGCCTCCAGGGCGCGTGCGCGGTCGCCGGCCGCAAGGTACATGCGCCCGATGGTGGTCCAGGCGGCCGGCCCGACGGCCGGATGGCTGAGTTCGGGCTGCAGGGCGGCCTCGACGATACGCGCCGCCGCCGCCTTGTTGCTCACGCGCGCATAGAGCTGCGGCAGCGCGCGCACGGTGGAGAGCTTCTCGCGGCCCTGGGCCGCCGCCAGCTCGCGCACCAGCGGCTCGGCGCTCTCGTTGGGGCGGTTGAGCGTGACCAGCACATACAGCAGGTAGCGGTTGGCGTCGCGCGAGTCCGGGTAGGCGTCGGACCAGGCGCGGATCGCCAGCAGCGCCGATTCCGCCGAGCGCGACTGCAGGGCCATCTCCGCGGCACGCCGGTACAGCCGTGGATCCCGGCTGCGCCGCGCCGCGTCGAGCATCAGCGCATAGCCGGAGGCGGCGTCACCGCTGCGCGCGCTCATCTCGCTGAGCAGCAGCTCGTAGAACAGCTCGGCGGTCAGCGCCGTGTCCTGGTCGGACAGCGGCGGGTCGCTGTCCTCGGCCTCGGGCGGGGCGGGCGGCAGGGCGTCCCCGGGAGCGGCGGGCTGTTGCGCCCACAGGGGGGGCGCTGCGCCGGCCGCCAGCACGCATGCCAACGCGAGGGCGCGGAGACGAGAGATCTGCAGCATCGGCCCATAATAATCGAAGGCCGCCGCCCCTTTCTGCCTCCCACAGCGCCCCATACGCCATGCCTGAACTGCCCGAAGTCGAAGTCACGCGCCGCGGTTTCGCGCAGGCCATCGCCGGGGCGCGCATCGAGGGCGTGCGCATGGGCAAGCCGCTGCGCTGGCCCCTGGGCTGCGCGCCCGAGGGGTTGCGCGGCCAGCGCGTGCTGGCGGTGCGTCGGCGCGGCAAGTACCTGCTCTTGGATCTGGAGGACGGGCTGCTGCTGGTGCACCTCGGGATGTCCGGCAGCCTGCGCTTTGCGCATGGGCTGGGCGAGCCCGGAGCGCACGACCACTTCGACCTGCACACCGAGCGCGGCACGCTGCGCCTGCACGATCCGCGCCGCTTCGGCGCCGTGGTGTGGGCCGCCGGGGAGGACGATCCGCGGGCCCGCAAGCTGCTCGGGCGGCTCGGCGTGGAGCCGCTGGACCCCGAGGCCTTCGATGTCGAGGCCTTCCATGCGGGGCTGCGCGCCAGCCGGCTGCCGGTGAAGCAATTGCTGCTGGGCGGGCGGCTGGTGGTGGGGGTCGGCAACATCTACGCCAGCGAGGCACTGTTCCTTGCCGGGATCCGCCCGACCACGCCGGCCGCGGCCATCGGGCCGGTGCGGGCGCGGCGGCTGCATGCCGCCATCGTCGAGGTGCTGGGGCGCGCGGTGGAGCGCGGCGGCTCCACCCTGCGCGACTTCTCCGGGGTGGATGGCAATGCCGGGCACTTCCAGCTGGAGGCGCGCGTCTATGGCCGGGCGGAAGAGCCCTGTCGCGTGTGCGCAACGCCGATCCGCCTGCTGCGCCAGGGCCAGCGCAGCAGCTTTTATTGTCCGCGCTGCCAGCGCTCCTAGGGCGGTGGTCCCGGCAAAGGGGCCGGTGCTAGTATCCGCCCATCGGGCGCGCGGGCGGGCACCGCGAGGGGCGGCCTGCTGGCGCGGCGCGCCCCTGTCATTTTCGGACATGCACAGTGGGACCATCCTTCAACGAACAGTTTGACCAGCACGGCGCCTGGCGGCGGGGCTTCGCGCACAAGCTTGCAGAGCTGGGCCGGTGGCTGGGCACGCACGAGCTGCTGGATGCCGCGGCGCAGGAGCGCATGCAGCTGCTGGAGGAGCAGGTGCGGCGCGACAAGGTGGTGGTCGCCTTCGTCGCCGAGTTCTCGCGCGGCAAGTCGGAGCTGATCAACGCCATCTTCTTCGCCGAATACGGCCGGCGCATCATGCCCGCCAGCGCCGGACGCACGACCATGTGCCCGACCGAGCTGGGCTACGAGCCGGACAGCGCCCCCAGCCTGCGCCTGCTGCCCATCGACACCCGGCTGCAGTCGCCCGGGCTGGCCGAGTGGCGCATGCGCGCCGACGGCTGGACCGAGGTGCTGCTGGACATGCAGGACCCGGAGCAGCTGGCGGCGGCCCTCGCCAAGGTCTCCGAGGTGCGGCGCGTGACCATCGACGAGGCGCGCGCGCTGGGCTTCTGGCACGACGAGGCAAGCGACGACAACCCGATGCCCGATGCCGCCGGTCTGGTCGAGGTGCCGCAGTGGCGCCACGCCCTGATCAACATCCCGCACCCGCTGCTGCGCCAGGGGCTGGTGATCCTGGACACGCCCGGGCTGAACGCGGTGGGCGCCGAGCCGGAGCTGACGATCAACCTGATCCCGCAGGCGCATGCCGTGGTGTTCATCCTGGGGGCCGACACGGGCGTGACCCGCTCGGACCTGGCGATCTGGCGCGAGCATCTGGGCGAGGTGCAGGAGGGCACGCGGGATGCGCGCCTGGTGGTGCTCAACAAGATCGACACGCTCTGGGACACGCTGGCCTCGCCCACGCAGGTGCAGGCGCAGCTCGAGCGCCAGCGCCAGACCTGCGCGGAGATGCTCGGCATGCCGCTCGCGCAGGTGGTTCCGGTGTCGGCGCACAAGGGGCTGGTGGCAAAGATCCAGTGCGACGATGCGCTGCTGGAGGCCAGCGGGCTGCCGCAGCTGGAGGACGCGCTGGCCGAGGGCATCGTCGGGCGCCGCCAGGCGATCCTGCGCGCCACCGTGGCCGCCGGCGTCGCGGCGCTGCAGGAGCAGGTGCTGCGCGCCATCAACATCCGCCGCCGCGACCTGGACGACCAGATGCTGGAGCTGCGCAGCCTGCGCGGCAAGAACGCCTCGGTGATCGGCGCCATGCGCACGCGCATCGAGGTGGAACAACGCGAATTCGAGGCCAGCGCCTCGAAGATCCAGGCGGTGCGCGCGGTGCACCTGAAGATGCTGCGCGAGCTGTTCCAGCAGCTGGGGCCGCGCTCGCTCAAGGCCGAGCTGGCGGCGCTCACCGAGGCGCTGCAGCCCGCGGGGCTGAAGCTGGGCGTGCGCAAGGTCTATGCCGACACCTTCGCGCGCCTGCGCGGCATCGTCGAGGCAGCGCAGGCCACCGGCATCGAGATCCAGGCCATGCTCGGCGGCACCTTCCGCCAGCTCAATGCCGAGTTCGGCTTCTCGCTGCAGACGCCGGCGGCGCCCGAGCTGGGCGCCTTCGTGCGCGAGATCACCGCCATCGAGCAGCGCCACCTGCAATATGTCGGCATGGGCAACACGCTGCGGCTCACGCAGCCGGAGTTCACGCGCCGGCTGCTGCGCGCCCTGGGCCTGCGCGTGCGCGCCGTGTTCGAGGCGGCGGCCAACGAGCTGGAGCTGTGGAGCAAGGGCGCCACCTCCCAGCTGGACGCGCAGCTGCGCGAGCGCAAGCGCAGCTTCACGCGGCGCATCGACGCGGTCAGCCGCATCCAGCAGGCGGCCGAGGGCCTGGTGGACCGGATCGGTGAAATCGAAGAGGCGGAGCAGGAACTCGCGCAGCTGCAGCTGCGGCTCGCTGCCCTGGTGGCCGAGCTGACCGGGCCTCTGGAGGACGGCGGCGAGGCGCACGCCGTGGAGGGACGGGCGCCGCAGTACGTGGCCACCGAGCCGGCCCCGTTGTCGGCGTGAACGCGCGCGGCGGCGCGGGCGAGGAAGTTGCCGGGCGCATCGTGCGCTGGCAGCGCGCGCATGGCCGCAACCACCTGCCCTGGCAGGGCACGCGCGATCCGTACCGGGTCTGGCTGTCGGAGATCATGCTGCAGCAGACCCAGGTCGCGACCGTCCTGCCGTACTACGCGCGCTTCCTGGAGCGTTTCCCCACCGTGCAGGCGCTCGCTGCGGCGCCGCTGGACGAGGTCCTGGGGCTGTGGAGCGGACTGGGCTACTACAGCCGGGCACGCAACCTGCACCGCTGCGCGCAGCAGGTGGTGGCGCAGCACGGCGGCCAGTTCCCGCGCAGCGCCGCGCAGCTGCAGCAGCTGCCTGGGATCGGCCGCTCGACGGCGGGCGCCATCGCGGCCTTCTGCTTTGCCGAGCGTGTGCCGATCCTGGATGCCAACGTGCGGCGCGTGCTCACGCGGGTGCTGGGCTTTCGCGAGGATCTGGCGGCAGCGGCTG
>NZ_ALEE01000753.1 GCF_000282995.1 Melaminivora alkalimesophila | reverse complement strand
GGCAGCGGCTGCCGAGCGGGCATTGTGGGAGCGTGCCGAGGCGCTGCTGCCGCACGGGGAGCTCGAACAGGCCATGCCGCGCTACACGCAGGGCCTGATGGACCTGGGCGCTTCGATCTGCACGCCGCGCCGGCCCCAGTGCCTGCTGTGTCCGCTGCAGGAAGTGTGCGAGGCGCGCCGCGAGGGCGACCCGGAACGCTATCCGGTGCGCACGCGCCGCGTGGCGCGCAAGTCCATGCAGTGGTGGCTGCTGCTGTGCATGGACGGGGCGGGGCGCGTGTGGCTGGAGCGCCGCCCCGCGCCGGGCATCTGGGCGGGGCTGTACTGCCCGCCGGTCTTCGACAGCCGCGCCAGCCTGCTGGCGGCGCTGGGGCCGCAGGCCTTGGCCGCGCGCGAGCTGGCTGCCGTCTCCCATGGGTTGACGCACCGCGACCTGCTGCTGCACCCGGTACTGGTGGCGACCGAGGAGCTTCCTGCGCGCGATGCCACGGCCGTGCCGGACACGCCCGGTGGCTGGTTCGGGCCGCAGGAATGGGCTGCGCTGGGCCTGCCCGCGCCGGTGCGCACCCTGCTGAACTCGCTGGAGCCGGGCAGCTCGACCGCCGCCTGAGGCGGCTTGGAGCGCGGGCCGGGCTGCCAGCCCCTACAGCCCGTCCAGCTCGCGGTGGCGCAGCAGCGTGCTCCACTGGCCGGCGAAGCGGCGCACCAGCTGCTCCACCAGGTACACCGAGCGGTGCTGCCCGCCGGTGCAGCCGATGGCGACCGTGACGTAGCTGCGGTGGTTGCGCGCCATGGCGCCCAGCCAGCGGTCCAGGAAGCTGCCGATGTCGGACAGCATCGCGTCCACTTCGGGCTGCTGCAGCAGGAACTGCGCCACCGGTGCATCCCGCCCGGTCAGGGGGCGCAGCTCCGGCTCGTAGTGGGGGTTGGGCAGCATCCGCACGTCGAACACGTAATCCGCATCCAGCGGGATACCGCGTTTGAAGGCGAAGGACTGGAAGACCAGCGTCAGCCGGTCCGGCGGCACCGGCAGCAGGCTCTTGACGTAGCTCAGCAGCTGGGCCGGGCGCAGGTTGCTGGTGTCGATGACGTGCGACTGCTCGCGCAGCTCTGCCAGCAGCTCGCGTTCGAGCTCCAGCGTCTGGGCCAGGGCGCCCTGGCCCTCGCGCAGCGCCTCGCGCGACAGGGGATGGCGCCGGCGCGTCTCGGAGAAGCGCCGCACCAGCGTGTCGGTGGAGGCGTCGAGGAACAGGGCGCGCACCTGCACGCCCTGGCTGCGCAGCCGGGCGAGCTGCTGCG
>NZ_ALEE01000752.1 GCF_000282995.1 Melaminivora alkalimesophila | reverse complement strand
GAGCTGCTGCGGCAGCCGCGGCAGGCTCTCGGCGCTGCGCACGTCCATGGCGACCGCGACCCGGTGGCCGTGGCGCTCGTGCTCCAGCGCCACGAAGGCGTCCAGCAGCTCGGGCGGCAGGTTGTCCACGCAGTAGTAGCCCGAGTCCTCCAGCGCGTGCAGCGCCACCGACTTGCCGGAGCCGGACATGCCGGTGATGACGACGATCTCCAGCATCACGGGGCCGCGCTCGTGCGCGTGGCGGCGGCGCTTTCGAGCATCTCGCGCGCGTGGGCGTGGGTGGTGGCCGACAGGCGTTCGCCGCCGAGCATCCGGGCGAGCTCCGCCACACGCTCCTCGCCCCGGGCCGGGCGCACGGTGCTGGTGGTCTGGCGCGCGCCCTTGTGCTTGGAGACGACCAGGTGGTGGTCGGCGCAGGCGGCGACCTGCGGCAGGTGCGTGACGGCCAGCACCTGGCGCGCGCGGCCGAGCTGCTGCATCAGGCGGCCCACGGTCTCGGCCACCGCGCCGCCGACGCCGGAATCGACCTCGTCGAAGATCAGCGTCGGCGCCTCGCCCAGCTCGCTGGTCGTGACCGAGATGGCCAGCGCCATGCGCGACAGCTCGCCGCCCGAGGCGACGCGGCCGATCGGGCGCGGGCTCATGCCGGGGTGGCTGCTGACGAGGAAGCCGACCTGGTCGGCGCCGTGCGGCCCGGGCTCGGCGGGCTCGACCAGCACCTCGAAGCGCCCGCCCGCCATGCCCAGCTCCTGCATGGCCTGGGTGATGGCGGCAGCCAG
>NZ_ALEE01000751.1 GCF_000282995.1 Melaminivora alkalimesophila | reverse complement strand
GCGGCAGCCAGTTGCGGCGCCGCCTTGGCGCGCTGCTGGCTCAAGGTGCGCGCGGCCTTGTGGTAGGCGCCGGCGTGGCGCTGCTCGGCCGCCACCAGCGCATCCAGGTCGGCCGCATCGTCCAGGCGGCGCAAGTCCTCCTTCCAGCCGGCCAGCAATTGGGGCAGCTCCTCGGGCGTGCGGCGGTAGCGGCGCGCCAGCTGCAGCCACTGCGCCACGCGCGCATCCAGCTCGGCGAGCTGCTCGGGATCGGGTTCGGTGTGGCGCAGCCAGCTCTGCAGCGAATGCACCACATCGCCCGCCTGCGCCAGGCACGAGGCCAGCACCTCGGTCATCGAGCGGAAATCCTCGTCCACGTGTTCGTAGTTTTGCAGCAGCTCCTGCGCACGCGCCAGCGCGCCCATGGCGTTCTCGCTGTCCTCGCCCTCCAGGGCGTGAAGGGCGCCCTGGGCGCTGTCGATCAGCGCCTGGGCATTCGCCAGCCGTGCGTGGCGCGCGTTCAGCTCCTCCCACTCGCCTTCCTGGGGCGCGAGCTTGTCGAGCTCGCCGATCTGCCACTGCAGGCGCTCGCGCTCCTGGGCCAGCGTGTCCTGCGCCTGGCGCGCGTGGGCCAGCGCCTTTTGCGCCTCGCGCCACGCGCCCCACAGGGCGGCCAGCGGCTGGCCCTGCACGCCGGCATAGGCGTCGAGCAGCGCACGCACCGCGTCCGGGCGCGTCAGGCTCTGCCAGGCATGCTGGCCATGGATGTCGAGCAGCAGCTCGCCCAGCGCACGCATCTGCGTGGCGGTGGCGGGCGTGCCGTTGATCCAGGCGCGGCTGCGGCCCTGCAGATCCACGGTGCGGCGCAGCAGCAGCGTGTCTTCCCGGTCGATGCCCGCTTCCTGCAGCCAGTCGGCCAGGGCCGGGGAGCCGCCGGTGTCGAATTCGGCACTGATGTCGGTGCGCTGCGCGCCCTCGCGGATCACGCCGGTGTCGGCGCGCGCCCCGAGCAGCAGCTGCAGCGCGTCGATCAGGATCGACTTGCCCGCCCCGGTCTCGCCGGTGAGCACCGTGAAGCCTTCGGCCAGATCCAGCTCCAAGGCCGGCACGATGACGAAATCCTTGAGCGCGATGCGCCTCAACGCCATGGTCAGGAACCTCCCTCGTTCCAGCGCAGCTTCTTGCGCAGGGTGGCAAAGTAACTCCAGCCGCGCGGGTGCAGGAAGCACACCCGGTGGGCCGAGCGGCGCACCAGGATGCGGTCGCCGTGCTGCAACGACGCGAGCGACTGCATGTCGAAGTTGGCGCTGATGTCGCGCCCGCCGACCACCTCGATCGCCACCTCGGAGGTGTCCGACAGCACGATCGGCCGGTTGGAGAGCGTGTGCGGCGCGATCGGCACCAGCACCCAGCCGGGGATCGATGGATGCAGCATGGGCCCGCCGGCCGAGAGCGCATAGGCCGTGGAGCCGGTCGGCGAGGCGACGATCATGCCGTCGGCGCGCTGGTTGGCGACGAACACGCCATCGACCTCGATGCGCAGCTCCACCATCCCGGCGGTCGAGCCGCGGTTGACCACCACGTCGTTGAGCGCCAGCGCCTCGAACACGCATTCCTCGCCCCGCATCACGCAGGCGTGCATGAGCGGGCGCACGTCCTCCTCGTAGTCGCCGTGCAGGATCGGCTCCAGCGCCGCCTGGCAGCTGTCGAGCGGGATGTCGGTGATGAAGCCCAGGCGCCCCTGGTTGATGCCGACCAGCGGCGTGCCGAAGCCCGCCAGGCGCCGCCCCACGCCGAGCATGGTGCCGTCGCCGCCCACCACCAAGCACAGGTCGCACAGCCGGCCGATGCCGTCGATGTCCAGCACGGGATAGCGGTCGAGGCCGAGCAGCTCGGCCGTCTCCTGCTCCAGCGCCGGCTCGCAGCCCTGTTCCGCCACGAAGCGCAGGATCGACTCGATGACCTCGCGCGAACTCTCGGGCGCGGCGCCGGCGGGCGGGCGCTGGTACTTGCCGATGACAGCGACGCGGCGGAAGATGGGCATCATTGGGTGGAAATTACATCACTAAAATGATCCGATGCTCGATGACCGTGCCAAGTTGTTGCTCAAAGCGCTGGTGGAGCGCTACATCGCGGAGGGGCAGCCGGTCGGCTCCAGGACATTGTCGCGGGCATCGGGGCTGGAATTGTCTCCCGCCACCATCCGCAACGTCATGGCCGACCTGGAGGACCTCGGGCTGATTGCCAGCCCCCACACCTCGGCCGGGCGCGTGCCCACGGCCAGGGGCTATCGCCTGTTCGTCGACACCATGCTCACGGTGCAACGCGAGCAGCTGCCGACCCTGCAGCTGATGCCCGAGCAGCCTCAGAAGGTGATCGCCAACGCGGCGCAGCTGCTGTCGAACCTGTCGCAGTTCGTGGGCGTGGTGATGGCGCCGCGGCGCAGCTCGGTGTTTCACCACATCGAGTTCCTGCGGCTGTCGGAGCGGCGCGTGCTGGTGATCCTGGTCTCGCCGGACGGCGACGTGCAAAACCGCGTGATCTTCACCGAGGCCGACTACTCCCAGTCGCAGCTTGCGGAGGCGGCGAACTTCCTGAACGCGCACTACGTGGGCCTGACCATGGAGCAGGTGCGCGAGCGCCTCAAGCGCGAGGTCGAGACCCTGCGCGGCGAGATCGCCGAGCTCATGCAGGCGGCGGTCAACGCCGGCACGGAGGCCATGACGGAGTCGCAGGACGAGGTGGTCATCTCGGGCGAGCGCAACCTGCTGTCGGTGAGCGACTTCGCCAGCGACATGGACCACCTGCGCCGCGCCTTCGACCTGTTCGAGCAGAAGACGCAGATCCTGCGCCTGCTCGACATCTCCAGCCGCGCCGAGGGCGTGCGCATCTTCATCGGCGGCGAAAGCCAGGTCGTGCCTTTCGAGGAGCTGTCGGTGGTCAGCGCGCCTTACGAGGTGGACGGGCAGGTGGTCGGGACGCTGGGCGTGATCGGCCCGACGCGCATGCCCTACGACCGCATGATCCAGATCGTGGACATCACCTCCAAACTGGTCTCCAACGCCCTGAGCCACCGCAAGTAGCGCGCCTACAATGGCGCCTGCCGCCTAGGCGGCAGCGTGGGGCGTTAGCTCAGTTGGTCAGAGCAGGGGACTCATAATCCCTTGGTCGCTGGTTCGAGCCCAGCACGCCCTACCAGGACAGTCAGAGACGCCTCGCTATGTAAAAAGTAGCGAGGTTTTTCTTTCTCCGGGTTTTGCCGCCACCAGGGCAGCGGTGTGCCGCATGTCGCGCGGCTATGCCGGACACGCCGGCGCACTGCCCACGCTCCAGAAATTGGCCAGATTCCCGCGCGCATGAACCAACAAACTCTCTCCGCCTTCATCTGGTCGGTCGCCGACCTGCTGCGCGGTGATTACAAGCAATCCGACTACGGCAAGGTCATCCTGCCCTTCACCGTGCTGCGCCGGCTCGACTGCGTGCTCGAGGCCAGCAAGTCGGCCGTGCTGGCCGAACTGGAAATCCGGCAGCAGCAAGGCATCAACCCCGAGCCCTTCCTGCTGCGCAAGTCCGGCCACAGCTTCTACAACGTCTCCCCGCTGGACCTAAAAAAGCTCCTGGGCGACCAGGACCACATCGCGCAGAACCTCTACAGCTACGTGCAGGCCTTCTCGCCCGCCGTGCGCGACGTGTTCGAGCGTTTTGAATTCCACACCCAGGTCGATCGCCTGGCCAAGGCCGGCCTGCTGTACCAGGTAACAGAAAAGTTCGCCCAGATCGACCTGCATCCGGATGTGGTGAGCAACGTGCAGATGGGCCTGGTCTTCGAGGAGCTGATCCGCAAGTTCGCGGAGCTGAGCAACGAGACTGCCGGCGAGCACTTCACCCCGCGCGAAGTCATCCGCCTGATGGTCAACCTGATCTTCATCGAGGATGACGACATCCTGAGCCGCCCCGGCGTGGTGCGCCACCTCTACGACCCCACGGCCGGCACCGGCGGCATGCTCAGCGTCGCGGGCGAGTACCTGGCCGAGCACAACCCGCAGGCGCGCCTCACCGTGTACGGTCAGGAGCTGAACCCCGAGTCGTACGCCATCTGCAAGGCCGACATGCTGATCAAGGGCCAGGACGTGGCCAACATCGTCTTTGGCAACACGTTGAGCGACGACGGCCACGCGGGGCGGCACTTCGACTACATGCTGTCCAACCCGCCTTTTGGCGTGGAGTGGAAGAAGGTCGAGAAGGAAGTGCGCCGCGAGCACGAGAGCCAGGGCTACAACGGCCGCTTCGGCCCGGGCTTGCCGCGCGTGTCGGACGGCTCGATGCTCTTTCTGCTGCACCTGATTTCCAAGATGCGGCCGGCGCAGGACGGCGGCAGCCGCTTTGGCATCGTGCTCAACGGCTCGCCGCTGTTCACCGGCGGCGCCGGTTCGGGCGAATCGGAGATCCGCCGCTACGTGCTGGAGAACGACCTGCTGGAGGCGATCGTCGGCCTGCCCACCGACATGTTCTACAACACCGGCATTGCCACCTACGTGTGGATCGTCAGCAACCGCAAACCGGCCGCGCGCCGCGGCAAGGTGCAGCTGATCGACGCCAGCGGCATGTGGCAGAAGATGCGCAAGAGCCTGGGCTCCAAGCGCAAGGAGCTGTCGGACGCGCACATCGAGCGCATCACCCGGCTTTTCGGTGATTTCGTCGAAGCGCATGACGAGGACGGCAAGCCCATCAGTCGCATCTTCGACAACGAGGACTTCGGCTACCACAGCATCACCGTCGAGCGCCCGCTGCGGGGCGATGACGGCGCCGTGGTGCTGGGCACGCGGGGCAAGCAAAAGGGCAAGCCCCAGCCCGACCCGAAGCTGCGCGACACGGAGAACGTGCCCTACAGCGAGGATGTGGGTGAGTACTTCAAGCGCGAGGTGCTGCCCCATGCGCCCGATGCGTGGATCGACCCGGACAAGACCCGCGTGGGCTATGAGATCCCGTTCAACCGGCACTTCTATGTGTTCAAGCCGCCGCGCCCGCTGGCCGAGATCGATGCGGAGTTGAAGCAGACCACCGATCGCATCCTGGCGATGATCAAGGGGTTGTCGGCGTGAACCGCACAGCGCAGACAGCGCATGTCGGCGCAGCCGGAGGCTTTGCCGGAAGCCCGGCCGGTGGTAGAATCATGGGCAACAAAACCCGCCAAGGCTATGCGCGCGAGCGTATCCTCAAACTGGCGGGTTACTTTTTTCTGGGGCGTGCAGCATGAAGCGCGCCTTCGACAAGCGCGCCACCACCTATGACCAGCAGGTGGTGCAGCTGCAGGAGCGCGGCATGGTGGTGCAAGACCATGCGGCCGCCGTTTTCTACCTGCAGCACCTCAACTACTACCGGCTCGGCGCCTATTGGCTGCCCTTCGAGGCCGACCACGCCCAGCACCGCTTCAAGCCGGGTACGCGTTTCGAGGACGTGCTCGGCCTCTACGTCTTCGACCGTGAACTGCGCCTTCTGGTGCTCGATGCTGTCGAGCGCATCGAAGTCTCCTTGCGCGCCCAGTGGGCCTACCAGATGGCGCACGCCCACGGCCCACATGCCCACCTGAACGAAGCTCTGGCGCGCAAGCCGCATCGGTGGCAGTCCAACCTCGACAAGCTGACCAAGGAGGTCCACCGCTCCGATGAGACCTTCATCGTCCACCTGACCCGCACCTATGCCGAGCCACTGCCGCCCGTGTGGGCGGTCTGCGAGGTCATGTCACTCGGCCTGCTCTCGCGCTGGTATGGCAACTTGAAGCCAGGGGGCACCCGACGCGCCATCGCACGCGTGTACGGCCTGGACGATGGGCTGCTCGAATCGTGGCTGCACCACCTCACATTCATCCGCAACATTTGCGCTCACCACAGTCGGCTGTGGAACCGGGAGTTCACCATCACCCCGGCGCTGCCGCGCAGCAAGCCTGTGGGCCTTGCCGGTGAGTTCCAGACCGGATCGCGCAGGCTCTACAACACCTTGCTGGTGCTGTTGCACTTCATGGATGTGGTGTCGCCGGGCAGCGCATGGCGCGAGCGAGTCAGAACTTTGGTAGCAGGGCACGGGGTACCCACAGAGCCCATGGGGTTCCCGGAAGGTTGGGCTGGGCGTGCCGTCTGGCAGGAGAGGCAGGGATGAGTTTTGCGCGATACCCGGCGTACCGGGACAGTGGGGTGGAGTGGCTGGGGCAAATCCCAGCGCACTGGGAGATCACGCCTCTGAAGCGTTTGGCAGACTTTGTGAATGGCGACGCATTCAAGCCGGCCGATTGGTCTGAGTCGGGCATTCCGATCATTCGCATTCAGAACCTTAACGGCGGCGATGAATTTAACTATTTTGACGGTACAGTTGAAGAGAAATATCTAGTCAGGAAAGGTGATCTGCTGTTCGGTTGGTCCGGAAATCGCGGTACATCCTTTGGGCCATTCCTTTGGAGTAAAGAAGGCACATATGTTTTGAATCAGCACATATTTCGCGTTGTCCCGTTCTGGAGCGAAAATACTGATTTGTATTGGATTCTCAAAGCTGTGACTGCGCATGTTGAGGATCAAGCGCATGGAATCATTGGCATGGTTCATGTCACAAAAGGTGCTCTTGGATCAATAAAGGTCCCAGTTCCCACGCCTGAAGAACAAGCCGCCATCGCCACCTTCCTCGACCAAGAAACCGCCAAGATCGACGCGCTGGTGGCCGAGCAGGAGAAGCTGATCGCCTTGCTGCAGGAGAAGCGTCAAGCCGTCATTTCCCACGCCGTGACCAAGGGGCTGGACCCGGATGCGCCGATGAAGGACTCGGGGGTGGAGTGGTTGGGGGAGGTGCCGCGGCATTGGGAGGTTTTGCGGATTAAGCAATTGGCCTCGTTTGTTGGCGGCGGAACGCCTAGCCGTGACATGCCTGAATACTGGCATGGCGAGATACCTTGGATCTCTCCCAAAGATATGAAAACCGAATTCGTTATGGATTCGAAGGAGCATATTACAGATGCCGGCCTGCGGTCAAGCGTAACTTCATTGATTCCAGCTGGGTCAGTTCTGATGGTTGTTCGATCTGGAATTCTTAAGCACACAATTCCGGTGGCTATCAATCAAAAGCCTGTTGCGCTAAACCAAGATATGAAGGCTTTGCTTTTTGATTCGTCACGTTTAGCCGCTCTGTTTGTCCTTCGGTTTATTCAAGGCTTAAACGATAAATTGCTATTGGAGTGGTCTAAGCAGGGTGCAACGGTTGAGAGCATCGAGCATGAATACTTGGTAAATTCATTGCTGCCGGTTCCTCCAATCTCGGAGCAAACCACCATCGTCGCCCACCTCGACCACGTAACTGCACAGCTTGACGACCTGATGTCCGAAGCCCGCACCGCCATCACCCTCCTGCAAGAACGCCGCACCGCCCTGATCTCCGCCGCCGTCACTGGCCAGATCGATGTGCGCGGGCTGGTGCGGGATGCAAGTACTCCTATTTCGATAGCTGCCAGCGTTTGTCCATCAACAGCTACAGGCTGATTTGGCCTGATTTCCCCTGTCGATTTGCCAAATGAAGCCTTAAAGGCAACAATCGTCGCCCTATGAGCAACATTCAAGAGGCTGTCGATCTGCTGTTCCCCGCCCAGCGCCAGCAGGTGCTCGCGGCGCTGTTGCTTCAGCCGGGCCGCAGCCTGCACTTGCGCGAGCTGGCGCGGATCACGGGCAATCACCCAGGCACGCTGGGGCGCGAGCTGGGCAAGCTGGCCCAGGCGGGGCTGCTGCTGCGCAGCGATCAGGGCAACCAGGCGCACTACAGCGCCAACGTGCAGCATCCGCTGTTCCCCGAGCTGGCGGCGATGTTCCGCAAGACGCATGGCGTGGTGCCCGCACTGCGCACGGCGCTGGAGCCGCTGGCAGGGCAGATCGTGCTGGCGTTTGTCTATGGCTCCGTGGCCAGCGGCAGCGCCACCGCGCACAGCGATGTGGACGTGCTGCTCGTGGGCAGCGTCGATTTCGTGACCGTGGTGCAGGCGCTGTATCCGCTGCACGAACAGCTGGGGCGTGAGGTGAACCCGGTGGTCTGGGCACCGCAAGAGCTGGCCGACAAGGCGCGGACGGGCGATGCGTTTGCGCGCGACGTGCTGCGCAAGCCCAAACTGTGGATTCAGGGGAGTGATCATGAGCTTGAGCAACTTGCAGGCCATTGGCCGCCTGCAGGCGCAGCCGCCTGACCCGACAGCCATGGCCAAGCTGTTGCAGGCAGCGCGGCAAAACTTGGCCGATGCGCGGGTGGAGCAGATCAGCGCCAGCAACCGTTTTGATGCAGCCTACAAATGCATCATGCAGTGCGCCATGCTGGGCCTGGGGGCCCACGGCTGGCGCACCTCCACCAGCCAGCCCGGTCACCACCAAACAGCCATCCAGACGCTGGATCAGACCCTGGGCGTGCCAAAGACCGACTTGATCGTGCTCGACGCCTTGCGCCGGCAGCGCAACGTCAACGATTACGCGGGCGATCCTATCGCCGAAGCCACTCTGCAAGCCTGCCTGCAGGCCGCGGACAAGCTGCTGGGCCATACGCTGCGCTGGCTGCAGACCCATCACCCGGAGTGGGGTTTGGTTTGAGCCTGAGCTGGAACGTGACTATCGATTTCACAGCCGTTTGCGCTTGTATGGCAAGCGATGGAGCCTTGTTTTGTTGAGAACCGCCATGGCCCTGCACCACGAAATCGCCTTCGAGGAAGACATCTGCAACCACCTGGGCGCCCACGGCTGGCTTTACGCCGCGCCAGGCAGCGAGGGCGATGCGGCGGGCTACGACACGGCGCGGGCGCTGTACCCTGCCGACCTGCTGGCGTGGGTGCAGGCCACGCAGCCACAGGCCTGGGAGGCCTTGACCAAGAACCACGGCGCGGCAGCTGCCAGCGTGCTGCTGGATCGCCTGCGCAAGGCGCTGGACGAGCGCGGCACGCTGGAGGTGCTGCGCGTCGGCATCGACTTGCTGGGGTTGAAAAGCCCGCTCAAGCTCGCGCAGTTCAAGCCCGCGCTGGCCATGAACCCGGATTTGCAGGCGCGCTACGCCGCCAACCGCCTGCGCGTGGTGCGCCAGTGCCGCACCAACCATGACGACGTCATCGACCTGGTGCTGTTCCTGAACGGCATTCCGGTGGCGACGGCAGAGCTGAAAACCGACTTCACGCAGGACGTGAACCGCGCCGTCGATCAGTACCGCTTCGACCGCATCCCCAAGCCGAAGGGCCGGCCCTTTGCCGAGCCGCTCCTGGAGTTCCCGCGCGGCGCGCTGGTGCACTTTGCCGTGAGCAACCGCACGGTGATGATGGCCACGCGGCTGCAAGGCCCGACCACGCGCTTTCTGCCCTTCAACCAGGGCGACCATGGCGGCGCAGGCAATCCGCCCAACGCCCGCGGCCACCGCACGGCCTATCTGTGGGAGCAGGTCTGGCAGCGGGACAGCTGGCTGGAGATCATCGGTCGCTACCTGGTCAGCCAGCGCGACAGCAAGAAGAAGCTCACCGGCATCATCTTTCCGCGCTATCACCAGCTGGACGCGACGCGCAAGCTGGTCGCCGCCGCGCTGGCCGAGGGGGCGGGCCACAAATACCTGATCCAGCACAGCGCCGGCAGCGGCAAGACCAATTCGATTGCCTGGACGGCGCACTTCCTGGCCGATCTGCACGATGCGCAGGATCGCAAGGTGTTCGACACCGTGCTGGTGGTGAGCGACCGCAACGTGCTGGACGCGCAGCTGCAGGAGGCGATCTTCGACTTCGAGCGCACGCGGGGCGTGGTGGCCACCATCCGTGGCGAGGCGGGCAGCAAGAGCAAGGAACTGATCGAAGCCCTATCAGGCGGCAAGAAGATCGTGGTGTGCACCATCCAGACCTTCCCGGCGGCATTGAACGCCGTGCAGGAGCTTGCGGACACGCAAGGCAAGCGCTTTGCCGTGATTGCCGACGAGGCGCACAGCAGCCAGACGGGGGAATCGGCGGCCAAGCTCAAAAAACTGCTCTCCGCCGAGGAGCTGCAAGACCTGGCCGACGGCGGCGAGGTGAGCAACGAGGATGTGATGGCCGCCGAGATGGCGGCGCGCGCGGGCGCGGCAGGCGTCAGCTACATCGCCTTTACCGCCACGCCCAAGGGCAAGACGCTGGAACTGTTCGGCCGCCGACCCGATCCGGCGCAGCCCGCCGGGCCGGGCAACCTGCCGGCGCCGTTCCACGTGTATTCGATGCGCCAGGCCATCGAGGAGGGCTTCATCCTCGACGTGCTGAAGAACTACACGCCCTACAAACTGGCTTTCAAGCTGGCCAACGATGGCCGTGAGTGGGACGAGCGTGAGGTCGAGCGCAGCGAGGCCATGAAGGGTCTGATGCGCTGGGTGCGCCTGCATCCCTACAACATCAGCCAGAAGGTGGCCATCGTGGTCGAGCACTTCCGCGAGAACGTGCAGCCGCTCCTGGCCGGTCACGCCAAAGCCATGGTCGTGGTCGGCAGCCGCCAGGAGGCCGTGCGCTGGCAGCTGGCCATGCAAAGCTACATCCAGGAGCACGGCTACCCGCTGGGCACGCTGGTGGCGTTTTCCGGCGAGGTGAGCGACCCGGATCAGGTGGATGAATCGGTGACGGAGAACAGCGCGCGGCTGAACCCAAAGCTCAAGGGCCGCGACATGCGCGAGGCCTTTGCGACGGATGAATACCAGATCCTGCTGGTGGCCAACAAATTCCAGACCGGCTTCGATCAGCCGCTGTTGTGCGGCATGTGCGTGGACAAGCGGTTGGCGGGCATCCAGGCGGTGCAGACGCTGTCGCGCCTGAACCGCGCCTACAGCGGGCCGCACGGCGTCAAGGACACGACCTACATCCTGGACTTCGTCAACGAGCCGGATGATGTGCTGGCGGCATTTCGCACCTATTACGAAACGGCGGAACTGGCCGGCGTGACCGATCCGCACCTGGTCTATGACCTGCGCGCCAAGCTCGACGCGGCCGGGCACTACGACGACTTCGAGGTCGAGCGCGTGGTGCTGGTGGAGCTGAACCCCAAGGCCACGCAGGCCATGCTGGCCGCCGCCATCGAGCCGGTAGCCGATC